>NZ_SPPB01000055.1 GCF_004570605.1 Granulicatella sp. WM01
CACACAAAAGCGTTGGTTATTGAAGCATTTAATGGGGATATTTTCTTGAATATCGCTGACAACATTTATGCCACACGTTGTTTGTTAACACATGAAGAGCATTCAGCGGTGTTTGATTTGGGTGAGAATATAAAAAGAGAAAGACGCCAATACGTTCCACCACAATCACACCCGTGGAAACTGGCATCTTTCAAACGCTATCTCAAGAGTATTGGAAAAACTCTTGAAGAGTATCAAGACAACAAGCTTGCTTGATACTTTAATAGCATACATTATTTTGCCCTATAAGTGCAATGATTTTTTTGAAAATCATTGCACTTATAGTGGCCCACATTTTGGGACATTTTCATTTTCGATTGACAGATATAAATTTTTACCCTTGGATATTTTCTCTTGTAGCATTAAATTTCTTATTGTGGACCATGAATTAAATGTTTGATATATCTTTTCTAGTCTAAACAATTGTCAATTAAGATAGATTAATTATATAGGTCATTCCTAATGATATGATGCCAATATCCATTAACTTAATCGTTAAATTTGAGCTCCCATCAAAGCGAATTGATGATGTTCATTGAATCATAAAATTAGAAATAATCTCAAGAACTTCTTATTTATCTTTTATTGCCCTTGACTAGCGTAGTTTTGTTCAACACTATTTTTTTCTGCTTGCCACCATTCTTGGTTTTCAGTGTACCATTTAATCGTGTCGGCTAAGCCTGAGCGAAAATCTGTAAATTGTGGTGTCCACCCTAATTCTTCTCTTAATTTTCTTGAATCAATGGCATAACGTAAATCATGTCCAGCACGATCTTTAACATGTTCATAAGAGTCCTTTGGTTGATCCATCAATTCTAAAATTAACTCAACTACTGTTTTATTATCTTCTTCTCCATCAGCACCAATCAAATAAGTTTCTCCAATTTTCCCTTTTGTTAAAATTGTCCATACGGCTGAGGAATGATCGTTTGTATGAATCCAGTCACGTACATTTTTTCCTTCACCATATAATTTTGGTTTAATACCACATAAAATATTAGTAATTTGACGTGGAATGAATTTTTCAATATGTTGATATGGTCCATAGTTGTTAGAACAATTTGAAATTGTTGCTTGCAATCCAAATGATCGCACCCATGCTTTCACAAGTAAATCTGATCCTGCTTTTGTTGAAGAATACGGACTTGATGGATTGTACGGTGTTTCTGCAGTGAATTTTTCGCCAACCCCTTCTCCATGTCCTGGTAAATCTTCACGTAGTGGTAAATCACCATACACTTCATCAGTAGATACATGATGATAACGCACGTTATGTTTACGGCAAGCCTCAATTAAAGTATATGTCCCAATCAAGTTAGTTTGCACGAATGGGAAAGGATCTTTTAATGAATTATCATTGTGAGATTCAGCTGCGTAATGCACAAGTGCATCTGTTTGTTGAACCAATTCATCAACTAATTTAGCATCTGTAATATCTCCAACAACCAATTTTACCCTATCTTCCGGTAGTCCTTTTAAATTTTCTTTATTTCCAGCATAGGTTAATTTATCTAATACTGTTACGTGAATATTTGGGTGATGATTAACAACATAATGAACAAAATTAGATCCAATAAATCCTGCACCACCTGTTACAATAATTCGTTTTAACTCAGTCATAGTTTTCTCCTTATTTCAATTAAATTTCACCATAAATAAAGGCATCTTTACGTTTATCATATTCTAAAAAACTCTGTTGATTTGCATCTTTTTCTGATGTAACAGCTTTTGTAATATCTAAAGGCCAATTAATTTGCAATGTGTCGTCTTTAAATGTAATGCCACTATCCGCTTCAGGTGCATAGTATCCATCACATTTATATAGAAAATGTACATTGTCTGTTAAGGTCATAAATCCATGTGCAAAACCTTTAGGCACTAGTAATTGACGATGATTTGACTCAGACAAAATAAAGGCTTCCCATTTTCCATAAGTTGGCGAACCTTTTCTTAAATCGACAATCACATCTAATAAAGCACCTGTTGCAACACGTACTAACTTTGTTTGAGCTTTTTGTCCGATTTGAAAATGTAATCCTCGCACTACTCCTGCTTGAGCTGAAAAGCTGTGGTTATCTTGTATAAAATCATACGTCAATCCAATATCTTGAAAGTCTGCTTTAGCATAGCTTTCTGTAAAAAATCCTCGGTGATCACCAAATACTGTTGGCTCAATAATATATGCATCTTTTAATGTTGTTTCAATCTTTTTTATTTTTCCCATTAGGCTTCTCCTATCAAACGTAGTAGATATTGCCCGTACTCATTTTTCTTTAATGGTTGGGCTAATGCTAAAACTTGCTCTTTTGTAATATATCCCATACGGTATGCAATTTCTTCTAAGCATGCTACTTTTAAGTTTTGTCTTTTTTCTACTGTTTCAATAAATGTAGACGCCTCTAAAAGCGACTCATGAGTCCCTGTATCTAGCCACGCAAAGCCACGTCCCATCATTTCAACAGATAATTCACCACTTTCCAAATACGCTTTATTCACATCTGTAATTTCTAACTCTCCACGTGGCGATGGTTTAATATTTTTAGCAATCTCAACGACACGATTGTCATAAAAATACAATCCTGTTACGGCATAATTGCTTTTTGGTTTTTCTGGTTTTTCTTCAATGGATATAGCTTTAAAATTATCATCAAATTCAACAACACCAAATCGTTCTGGGTCAGTTACATGATACCCAAATACAGTGGCTCCTTTTTCTTTTGCAGCTGCACGTTGCACCATTTTAGATAGTCCATCTCCATAATAAATGTTATCTCCTAAAATTAAAGCGACAGAATCATCTCCAATAAATTCTTCACCTAAAATAAAGGCTTGAGCTAATCCGTCTGGACTTGGTTGCACTTTATATTCAATATGAATACCTAATTCATGCCCATCTCCAAATAATTGTTCAAATCTAGGGGTGTCAGTAGGCGTTGAAATAATTAAAATTTCTCTAATTCCTGCTAACATTAAAATGGATAATGGATAATAAATCATCGGTTTATCATAAATAGGCATTAATTGTTTAGATACTGCTCTTGTTAATGGATATAGTCTGGTTCCACTCCCACCGGCTAAAATAATTCCTTTCATTGTACATTCCTCACTTCTTCATTCGTTTTAATAGAGCATTACTCCATTTTTTAGGCAATAGGTTTAACAAAATTTCTAGATATACTAGCATTCTGTCTTTAGAACGCACTGCCCATAAGGCATAAAGAGATGAACAGCTTCTCGTTTCAAACGCAATTATTCTTAAATTAACAAACCTTAATTCTTCTTCAACTGCTTTTAAGAACTGTCTGTCTAAATCAAGCCTTTCAGGCAAACTCAAAAACTTTTCTTTTTCAATTAATAATTTATTCGGCACATAATCATCAATCGTTTGAACTGTTGTTAAAATTGCTTTTCCGATTTGATTATTCCCATGAATACGATAACGCACCAAAGGTTCCTTAACATAAGCTATGTTTCCTTGTGTTGAAGACACTAAAGCTAACCAATGGTCATGCACATATTGCTCGTGAAATGGCAAAGCTGATTTTGCGCTCTCTTTTTTGATAAGCATAGTACATCCCGTTACACTATTTCTCCGTATAAAATGCTCAAAAACTTGTTGTCCATAGAGATGTTTAACACGTTTATTATATTTTGTAAAACTAGAACAAATCAATTCATTTTTTTCGTTGATAACACTTAAATCTGAATAACATAAACATGCTTTCTCTTTTTCAAGTTGCTGAACTAGACGAGTTATCTTATTTGACTCCCACACATCATCTTGATCGCAGTAAACAAAATAATCCTCATGTGCCTCGTGTGTTAATTTTTCAAATGTTCGGTTGCTTCCCACATTTTGCTCGTTAGCTGATAGTGTAAAAGGGAATGCAGTAATTCGTTCTTCAACAATACGAGAAATCACATTAAACCACTCTTCTGATTGGCTATCATCTTTAACATATAAATGGCACTTAGAATAGTCTTGCTGATTAATACTATCCAATTGTTGTTCTAAAAACAGACGATTTGGTCGATATGTTGCTAGTAAAATGGCTACTTGTTTCATAATTGAACCCCCATTTGTGTCAATAACATGTCTAATTGTTTCATATAATTATCTTCTGAAAAATACTGTTCAAATACATATCGACTTTGTTTTTTCATGGTCATAATGTTTTCAGGTGTTAAAGAAGATAATGTATTAGCTAGTGTATCAAGTTGGCATACGTTTATCCCAATCTGATGCGTTTCAACCATGTGTTTTGTATCCCCTTGTACAGTATTTAATAGAGGAAGTCCCCCTTTTAAATAATCAATTGTTTTAAGTGTTAACCCAATAAATACACTTGATTTTAACACATTGATGCCAAAAGCACATTGGTTAAAAATATGCTGTTTTTCCTCATCACAATACACATTTCCATGATGACGGACTGCTACACAAATGGTTTGCATTTTTTGAATAAATTCTTCTATTTTTTCACCATTGCCAATAATATGCAAATGAACAGGTTTTATCTTAGCCATTTCACCTAATAAACGATAAATATGCTCAATATCAATGATATTATTTATTGAACCAAGATAACAAACGCTCCATTTGTTATCTTTCTCTGTATAATCAATGTGATGATGAGAAGACAGTTGACAAGGGTAAAGCGTATGTATTCTCTGATGTGATTGTAATGATTTTAAATGATGCTCGAACATTTGGCATTCACTTAACACAGCATCAGCGTAATTCAAACTTTTTGTACGTAAATGTTGCCAAAGTTTGAATGGCAAACGCAATAATGGTTTAGTTGGTAGTGGATAGGTTTCAGGCCACATGTCAAAAACGTCAAATAAAATAATTGTTTTAGGATATTTTTTCTTATATTTACGAATAAAATATGATACAAAATTTGGAGGAACCATGGCGTAGATAACATCTGGTTTCAACTTCAATAGTTGCTCATACATAGCTTTAGCAAAGTGATAATGCGAATAAATACGCTCAAATGAAATATTTTTTTTGTATTGAATTAACGGCAATTGTATCACACGTGGTAAAGTGAGTGTGTACATTTGTCGGTTCATTGTATCATAATCACCTGTAATGTAATGTACCTCATAGTCTTTACTTTCCAAATATGCCTGCATATATTTAATTCGTCTATCGTAGTAATTAAAATTACTCACACAAACTGCTTTCATATAATCCTCAATATTTTTATATTTTTGTTCATTATATCATTTTTTTAACAAAGTAACCAGCTGCTATTTTTAGGTGTTTAAATACTTTGATATACTTCAATCAACTGATCACCAATTTTATCAATATCTCGTTTTAACGCCTCTTGGTAAGCTCTTTTAGTCAGTGAAGGAACTTTTTCTTCTAAAATATCAATGACTTTTTGACAACATACATGATTATCTGTAAATTTATATACAACTTCGTTTTCAATGAACATGGTTTTATAAATATCAATATCACGAACCAACACAGGAATTTCAGCCGCAAATGCCTCCAATAATACAATACCTTCAGTCTCTTCATGCGTCATAAATAGGAATAATCCCATATCATGATATTTTTCTTTTAATTCATCTTTTGATAAGTATCCTGGAAAATGTAAATTTGGTAAGTTTGTTTGTAATGCTTCTTTAATGCGTGGTGTTTGCAATGCTTCAGCTGTATGACCGTACCAATAAAACTCATATTCTGGCATTTGTTTAGCCAATTCAATAAAATCCAGTAATCCTTTTCTCTCAATAAAATGTCCTACAGACATAATGTTTTTTTGTCTTTTTATAGGGTGTTTATTTTCAAAATATGCCACATCAATCCCATTTGACACAACTTCTATTCTCTTTTTTATGCCATAAGATTGCAATAGTTTTTTTGAATAATCTGTGGGTGTAATGATAACATCTCCACGTGTGTATGCAAAAACAATCCACCATTTAAATAAATAGGCAATTAAATTCGAACCAATAAACGAGTCTTTAAAATCTTCCATCGTTGAATGAGCGTGAAACACAACTTTTTTCTTTTTCCATTTTGCAATCATAGCGGATAGTACACTATGCGGAAAAAACATATTGAAATGAACAATATCATACTCTTCTTTTTTCCCATTCACAAGTTGAACCCCTTCTTTGTGTTCTAAAGCACGGATTTGATGCTCCATAGCTTTTCCAATTCCACTTTTTGCCACAACCTTTTCATCACGTTGGTCAATCCATATTTTCACATATTCACTTCCTATCTCATATTTTTCATTTTTCACAATACACGTGCTACTATTTTACACCTTTAAAAGCATTCTGTCGCATATAAACTATTTTAGCACGTCTTTCCTTTAGTTTATTTACCTAATGAGTGAATAAAATTATTCAAAAAAAGACTTTAAAAACGTTGTCTACTTGGTGTTGCTCTTATCTTATTATCTATGTTAAAATGAACATGTATTTTTGAATTATACATTAACTCAACTAGTAAAAGGAGTTTTTTATGACAGAGCATAAACAAACAAAAGTATCTCCTCTCTTGCAAAAAATTGTTAATATTTCCTCCATTATAGGTGGAGTGGCAACGATTATTTTTTGTATTTGGGCATATTTTCAAGGGATTTTAAATTCAAAAGAATCACTATCTGCTTTTATTTTACAGGCAGGTATTTGGGGACCTCCTCTTTTTATTTTTTTGCAAATTTTACAAACCGTAGTACCAATTATTCCTGGTGCACTAACTTCTGTAGCAGGTGTTTATATTTACGGACATATTATTGGAACACTTTATAATTATATTGGAATTGTCATAGGATGCTATATTATTTTTTACTTGGCACGTACGTACGGACCAGGATTTGTTCAATCTATGGTAAGTAAAAAAACATACGATAAATATATCGGATGGCTAGACGAAGGGAAACGTTTTGATAGATTTTTCATTTTCATGATGATTTTCCCAATCTCTCCTGCAGACTTTTTATGCATGTTAGCGGGATTAACGAAAATGACTTATAAACGTTATATGACAATCATTATTTTATGTAAACCATTTACTTTAGTTGCTTACACTTATGGATTAACATATATTATTGATTTATTCTGGGGGAGTTAGTGTTTCTCAACTATCAAAATTTTTTTAAGATGTGTTAATCAAAACAAATTTTACCCCTTAATGAGATAAAAATAGGGACTGGGAAAAACTAAAATTTTTAACCTTTCAATTAACATTTAAAAAATTGAAAACAGCTTAGAATCAACGTTTCTGATGGCGTCATTATAAGCTGTTTTTTTATTTTTAAGACTTTTTCCCCAGTCCCTTATTATTGTCCCCAAAGTCTTCAAACAACAAAACCTACAGGAAATCTTCGTCTATAAACGTTGATTTCTCGTAGGTTTAAACATATCAGTTAAGGAAATACCTAGTATGTGCCTTGTCTTTTTCTGTTTATTTTTTCATTTTTAACAAGCCTTTCAATGTAGACGGGGCACATAAAATAAGCATTGGAAAAATTTCTAGTCGTCCAGCAATCATTCCTAAAGATAAAATGATTTTATTAATATCTGAATAAAAGGAAAAATTACTTGTTGGACCAACTACACCTAAACCTGGTCCTATATTATTAAACGTTGCAACAACACTGGAAAATGCGCTCAAAAAGTCTGGTGCTTCTATTGTAACACACCCTAAAATAAGGACAAATAGAAGAATATAAATTTGCAAATAATTGCCTACTTTACGTAAATCTTTTTTAGATACTGCATTTCCATTGAATTTTGTAGTAACAATCCGATTAGGATGTCCCAATCGAAATATTTCTGAAATAGATTCTTTGACATAGAGTAAAACACGAGACACTTTAATACCACCTGCTGTCGAGCCAGCACACCCACCAATAAACATCAAACACAAAATGACTAATTGTGCTGACAATCCCCATGCACCAAAATCAACAGTTGCATAACCGGTTGTTGTAATGATTGAACTAACTGTGAAAAATACGTGTCTAAAGGTTTCTTCCAAGCGTGCCCAAGTCGGCATCAAGGTTACAATAATAATGGATACAGCACCAAAAATAATGGCTAAATAACTGTGTAACTCTTCATCTTTAATTGCCTCTTTAAAGTAGCCTACTAATATTAGAAAGTACACATTAAAATTAATCCCAAAAACAAGCATACCACATGCAATAGCATATTCAACAAATACGGGGTTCGTATAAATGGCTAATCCTGCATCATTGATTGAAAATCCGCCTGTCCCTGCTGTTCCAAACGAAAGGAGCATAGCATCGAATAAAGGCACACCACCGATACATAATATACCAATAAACACAACGGTCATAATAAGATACATACCATATAAAATGCGTGATGTATCTTTCAATTTTGCTGCTAATTTTCCAAAAACTGGTCCTGGAACTTCCGAACGCATTAAATGCACCTCACCAGACTTAGAATCAGGCAAAACGGCTAAAGCAAATACTAATACACCCATTCCACCGATTAAATGTGTAAAACTACGCCAAAACAAATTGGATTTAGACAAAGGTGCAAGTGTTGATAAAATACTAGATCCAGTTGTTGTTAGCCCACTAGCCGTTTCAAAAAAAGCATCAACTAGAGATGGAATATCTCCTGAAAGAACAAAGGGCAATCCTCCAAAAAACGAAAATAAAATCCAACTTAGTGCAACAATAACTGCACCATCTCTAGCTCTAATAATCACGTGTTTATCTCGTTTGAAACTCATCAAATAGCCAATCCCTAATAAAGCAACACTAACATACAAGTAGGCACGAATATGCTGCCAATCTTCTTGATAAATAAGTGAAACAATCAAGGGTGCCATTAACAATACTGCTTCAATCATTAATAGTTTTCCAAGGACATACATAATGATTTTTCTATTCATTTATTCACCTATACCTCTAAAATATCTTCTAAATCTGTAAAACCTTTTTGAGTCGTCATGACGATGACTTTATCGTTGACTTGAATACTGTCTTGCCCATTTGGAAATAGCATTTGCCCATTTCTCAAAATATAAGCAATTAATAAGTCAGATTTTAAAGTCAAACTTGCTAAAGGCTGATTAACAATATGACATTGCTGTTTTACAATAAATTGCAATACCTCAACTTTATTATTTGCCACACGATACAAAGCCTCAACATTTGAGCCTTCTGCATTTTCTCTAGCCCGTACAAAACGTGCAATTTCATTAGCAACTAAATTTTTAGGAGCAACAATTTTTTTCAACCTTTTATCATCAAGAACTTTTAAAATATTTGTACGGCTTACTTTCGTAATAACCTTACGTACACCTTGTTTATCTGCATAAATAGATGCAATCAAGTTTTCCTCATCAACGCCTGTTAAAGACACAAACGCATCATACTTATTTAATTCTTGTTCATCTAGGACATCTGTGTCTGTCCCATCTGCATGAATGACTCGAGCAAAGGGATAATCTGAACTTAATTGCTCACACCGTTCAATATTCCGTTCAATAATTTTAACGTCTATCTTATTATGGCTTAGGGCTTCTAATAAATAATGTGCAATACGTCCTCCACCAATAATAAATGCTGAACGAATACTTTTTTCTTTTTTTCCTATTTTTTGCTGAAAGACCGACATATCTTTAGGTAAACCCGACACAAAAATTTTATCCTCTGCCATTAAATTGTCTGAACCAGAAGGAATAAACGTCTTGCCGTCTCGCTCAATAATGCAGACAATCACCGTTCCATATTTTTGTCTAAAGTCACTTAAACTCATGCCGTCCAATACTGAAAATCGTTGCACTTCTAATTCAACTAGCGCTACTCGATTACCAACTAAAGTTTGTACACTTAAAGCAGAAGCATAACGAATAGTTCGTACAATATCTCTTGCTGCCGATAAATCAGGATTTATAATTCTTGTAATCCCTAGTGCTTCTTTAATAAATCCAACATGTTCAAAATATTCTGGATTTCTAACACGAGCAATCGTATGTTTAGCTCCGGCTGTCTTTGCTAGAGTACACATAATAATATTCATTTCATCAGAGTTTGTAACCGCAATAAAAATATCTGACTCTTCAACGCCAGCTTGTCTTTGTACATTTACATTCACTCCGTTACCGACCAGCCCTATCACATCGAATTTATTCATAGTATGTTCAATCACTTCATCGTTTAAATCTACAATTGAAATATCATGTCTTTCAGACAACTCTTCACATAGCACTTGTCCAATTTTACCTGCACCCACTATTGTAATATTCATATTAAACCTCTTTATCTATTACCGTTATTACTAAAACATATCTATTTTATTCCTATATCATTCCTTTTGCAACCATAAATACTATCTTTTTATACATTTCTAGACCTGTATTTTCTGTTCATAAAACTAAAAGATATTTCCCCTAAATTGTCCACTGTTCTATTGTGAGCTAACCTTATTCACTCATTTTTATTTGTACATCTTATTCTATAAAAAAGAGATAAAGTTATTGAAAAATATAACTTTATCTCTTTTATAATATATTTATTTAAGGATATTCATATCATTATGATTTACCCTACAAAGTTTTGCACCATTCAATACATCTTATTTCCAGTTCTTTTTAATGATTATTTCTCATTAAATCGTGAACGGATATTAAACAAGATAATAGCACTTAACATAACTACAACAAATGTCAAATCATGTATAGCACTTCCTGTATAAGGCAATTGCTGAGGGGATTTTTTCACCTCTTTAACAACAAAATGCCCTGTTGTTTTTCCATCACTAGCAATAAATGTCAATGTATGTTTTCCTATTGTTAACGTACTTATCAATTCAGAAGATAGGCGAACCAGTGTGCTTCCTGATGTTGCACTATATAAATGAGTAGGAATTGAAATTCCGTCGATTTGTATCCCTACAAACTTATTGAACGGAATATTCGCTTTCATTTCTAATTCATTATTTTTGAATACTTCTGCATGATTCCCTTGAATAACGATATAATCATAGTTCATAGATGGTTTTGCCAATTCTTCTTCTAATCGTCCTGTATGTTCATCGTTGTCCTCAGGTTTCCCTTCTTCAGCGTGTTTACCAGCATTATCATCTTTTCGAGGGGCAGTTGGAGTCTTTGGTCTGACTTCCTCTTCTGACTGTTCTTGCACCTCTGGAGTGACTGGTTTTGTATCCTCTTTCGGTTGTTCTGGCACCTCTGGTAAGGCTGGTTTTGTGTCCTCTTTCGGTTGCTCTGGCACTTCTGGAATGACTGGTTTTGTGTCCTCTTTTGGTTGCTCTGACTCTTCTGGTACGATTGGTTTTACATCTTCTTTCGGCTTATCTGCAATTGCACTGTCATACTCTGCTAATTGACGTTCTGCCTCTAAAAGCACATCTGTTGAACTTTGGCTCAAGTCTTCTCGATCCAATTCTGATAAGCGGTTGTATATATCTCTGGCTCTCTTTACACTTTCCTTATCTTGTGGGAATTGTACACCTTGTTCAAATTTATCTAACAAATCATACAATTCTTCCATTTCTTCTCGTGTTGCCTCTTCTGTTGGCTTGACTTCCTCTTTTGGTTGTTCCGGCACCTCTGGAGTGACTGGTTTTGTATCCTCTTTTGGTTGCTCTGACTCTTCTGGTACAATTGGTTTTACTTCTTCCTTCGGCTTGTCTGCAGTTGCACTGTCATACTCTGCTAATTGACGTTCTGCCTCTAAAAGCACATCTGTTGAACTTTGGCTCAAGTCTTCTCGATCCAATTCTGATAAGCGATTGTATATATCTCTGGCTCTCTTTACACTTTCCTTATCTTGTGGGAATTGCACACCTTGTTCAAATTTATCTAGCAAGTCATACAACTCTTCCATTTCTTCTCGTGTTGCCTCTTCTGTTGGCTTAACATCTTCTTTCGGCTGTTCCGGTACTTCTGGAGTAGCTGGTTTGACTTCCTCTTCTGGCTGTTCTTGCGCCTCTGGAGTGACTGGTTTTGCATCTTCTTTCGGTTGTTCTGGCACCTCTGGTGAGGCTGGTTTTGCATCTTCTTTCGGCTGTTCCGGCACTTCTGGAGTAGCTGGTTTGACTTCCTCTTTTGGTTGCTCCGGTGCTTCTGGTACGATTGGTTTTACTTCTTCTTTCGGTTTGTCTGCAGTTGCACTTTCGTATTCTGCTAGTTGACGTTCTGCCTCTAAAAGCACATCTGTTGAACTTTGGCTCAAGTCTTCTCGATCCAATTCTGATAAGCGGTTGTATATATCTCTGGCTCTCTTTACACTTTCCTTATCTTGTGGGAATTGTACACCTTGTTCAAATTTATCTAACAAATCATACAATTCTTCCATTT
>NZ_SPPB01000056.1 GCF_004570605.1 Granulicatella sp. WM01
GGCTTTGATGACGTTATATTTTTTTATTTCATTCACTGTTAATTCTATCCTTTTCATATCTCTAGTTTATCATTTTGGGACATTTTGTCATTCGATTACTTTAAGACATTATCACATTCGATTGATAATTTGACTTCTTTCTTTATCACTTAAGTGTTTATAGTGTCGTTTTGTGGTATAATGTACTTCGGACATGAAAATCTTCCTATCTATTTGGTTTGGCAACTTTAGTATAGCTGATTTTCATGTTTTTTTGTTTATTTTTATTTGTTGCACTTCATTTTACAACACGGGGCGTAAAATTATACGGACAAATAGAGGTGGTAAGGATTGACAAAACAAGTTAATCCTTGTATAATGCAGTATGTTGCTTTAGGAGTGATAAGATGAAATGGTCAATTAAACAAATTGAAGAATTAAAAGGATTACCACTACAATTTTCAGAAGATGTTAACATTAAATCATCACTATTGGAGCGAGAATCTGAAATTATTGATGTATCTGATGTGAAGATAAATGGAACGTTACTATATGACAATCATAGTATTATAGCAATGTTTGAAATGAATGTAACGTTAACTCTACCGTCTTCACGTACATTAACCCCAGTTGAAGTCCCTTTGGATATTCATGTTTTTGAACGATATGTAGAATCTGATTATTTAGCTGTTTATGCTAGAGAAAATCAAAATGAAGTGATTATTCCTTTAGGTAATCATCATATTGAGTTAAAAGAATCTATTATTGATAATATTTTACTGAATTTACCTATTCAAGTACTTTCAGAAGATGAAAAACAGAATATAGCAGATTTGCCTAAAGGAAACGGCTGGACACTTTATACTGAAGATGCGTATAATAAGCAGAAAGAAAAAGAAGCAAAAGAAACGGTTGATCCACGTTTAGCAGGTTTAAAAGCCTTATTAAATCAAGAAGATAAATCGTAAGTCTTTAGTTTCATATCAGTAACGCTATATTAGGAGGTGTAAAACATGGCAGTACCAAAAAGAAGAACATCAAAAGCTAGAAAAGCAAAACGTCGTACACACTTTAAATTAGAAGTTCCCGGCATGATCGCATGTCCTGAATGCGGAGAATTGAAAAAAAGTCATCATGTTTGTCCATCATGCGGCAAATATGACGGAAAAGAAGTTGTATCAGTTGGTTAAGAAGCAAAGTAACCTTTTTGTAGGTTACTTTTTTTGTGTATTGGAATCAAAGCGCGCGATGAAATGTGTACAATAATTTGTGTTGTCGAACAAAAAAATGACCAATACGATTGTGTTCATAAAAATAACTCTGTTTTTGCATAAATATTGTGGACGAATCCTTTCAATAAAAGGCAAAAATAGGGATAGATAAAAAGTTAGCAATAAACTTAAATGACTTTGAATGAGGGAACTCTACATTTTGATTTAAAGTTATTTTTTATAATAACTTTTTGTCTAGCCTTTATTTTTATGTTTGTTATCTATTTTTTGTGGATATAGATACAAATTAAAATACCAATCAGAATATTTAGCGAAAAAGACAATGTATATATGAGCAAATAGAGTAGTGGTGCTAAATATTATTTATATAAGTTCTCTTTTTTTTTATATAAAACATTCAGAAAAATAAGGCGTTAATTTATGATGGAGTTGATTATACAATTTTGAGAGAAAATATGTAAAATTGCCAACAGTATTGTATTGAAAATACGTTGAAAAATTCGTCTATAAAGCTAAATAGAATGGGGGAAATTTTTTATGGGAGGCACTATACAGTTATAAAGACTGTATTTAAGAAAGTGATTATTCCAAGCATATCATAAAAAACTTGACAAAAAAATGAACCTCACTTATACTTTGAATATCGAATCTTTTGAAATTCAAAACATTTGATTAGCAAGAAAAGGAGCTAGTAATTAGATATAGTCTAATTCGTATGATGTAAGCTATGGGTGTAAAAATTATAGCAACAGGTGCGTATGTACCATCATATCGTGTGTCTAATACAGATTTAGAATGTTTGTTAGATACTACTGATGAATGGATTCAGCAAAGGACAGGGATAATTTCACGTCATATCAGTCAAGGTGAAAATACGTCAGATTTAGGGTATTATGCAGCTAAAATGGCGATAGAACAAGCAAACATTGATGTGGCGAAAATTGATTTTATTATCGTTGCCACTATGAGTGCAGATTACAATACACCTAGCACTGCTTGTTTAATTCAGGAAAAACTAGATGCAAACAATGCTTTTGCATGTGATATTAATGCTGCATGTAGTGGGTTTGTTTATGCTTTGCATATAGCTAGAAGCTTAATGGACTATTCAACAAATGGCTACGGTTTAGTCATTGGAAGCGAGGTGATGTCTAAACTGTTAAACTGGAATGATCGTTCAACGGCAATTTTGTTTGGAGATGGAGCAGGTTGTGTCCTGTTAGAAAAATCTGTTAAGAGCAACTTATTATCTCATGTGCTGCATAGTGATGGAGAAAAAGGACTGTCTTTGTGTGCAGTGGAAAATCCTGTATGTAATCCATTTGTGGATAATGAAAAAGAGGTATTACCATTTTTAAGAATGAATGGACGAGATATTTTTAATTTTTCAACACGGCAAATACCAACACTTATATTAGAAACGGTAGAAAAAGCAGAATGTACATTAGATGATATAGATTATTTTTTAATTCATCAAGCAAACTTAAGAATTATTGAATTGGTTGCTAAGAAACTAGATGTGCCTTTGGATAAATTTCCAACAAATGTAGAACATTATGGCAATACGTCCTCAGCCAGTATTCCTATTTTACTAGATGAATTGATACAACAAAGGAAAATAGTATTAAATGGAGAATGCACCATTTTAATGGCTGGATTTGGTGGAGGACTAACATGGGGAGCATTACTAATACGTATATAAAATCATAAATGATGTGGAGGAAAAAAGATGACAACATTTGAAAAAATTCAAGAAATTATTGCAGAACAATTAGATAAAGAAAAAGAAGAAATTACATTGGACACAAACATTAAAGAAGATTTAGAAGCAGACAGCTTAGACTTGTTCCAAGTTATTAATGATATAGAAGATGCATTTGAAATTTCTATTGACACGGAAGAAACTGTTGATACAGTTGCTGATTTAGTGAAGTATGTTGATTCACAAATAAAATAAAATTATATCACAAATTGTTTCTCCGTATAGTATTACGGAGAAGTTTTTTAGAAAATATTTTGAATATCAAAGTAAATACGGAGATGACTATGTGTGAAAAAAATATTTGTAAACTTTTAAATATAAAATACCCTATTTTTCAAGGTGCTATGGCTTGGGTGGCAGATGCTAGTCTAGCAAGTGCTGTGTCAAATGCTGGTGGATTAGGCATTATTGGTACAGGACATGATTCATCAGATATTGTTGCGTTAAAAATTAAAGAAGTTCAAGAAAAAACCAATAAGCCATTTGGTGTGAATATTATGCTGCTTAATCCTCATGTTGATGAGGTTGTTGATGTTATTTGTCAAATGAATGTAAAAGTTGTGACAACTGGTGCAGGTAGTCCAGGTAAGTATATGGCAAAATTTAAAGCACATGGGATTACAGTCATTCCAGTTGTGGCTTCAGTCGCACTAGCTAAGAAAATGGCTAAAGATGGGGCAGATGCTATTATTATTGAAGGTATGGAAGCAGGAGGACATATTGGAAAATTGACAACTATGGCTTTACTGCCTCAAGTTGTTGATGCAGTAGATATTCCAGTAATTGCTGCAGGTGGGATTGGAGATGGGCGTGGAATGGCTGCTGCTTATGCCTTAGGTGCATCAGGTGTACAAGTAGGAACACGTTTTGTAGTGGCTAAAGAATCTAATGCTCATCCTAATTTTAAACAAGCTATTTTAAAGGCAAAGGATATTGATACTGTTATTACTGGACAAATTACTGGGCATCCTGTTCGGGTATTAAGAAATAAATTAACACAAACTTATTTACACATTGAACGGCAAGAAACTGGCAAAGAAAACCCCGATTTGTCAAAACTTGATGCATTAGGGAAAGGTGCATTACGTAGAGCAGTTGTTGAGGGAGATACGAAACATGGTTCAATGATGGCAGGACAAATTGCAGGATTAATTCATAAAGAAGAAACATGTCAAGAAATTATTGAAAGCTACATTAGAGAATGTCAACATGTGTGTCAGCAGCAGTATCAATTATGGGGGAATTATTTATGACAATAGCTTTCTTATTTAGTGGTCAAGGTTCTCAATTTGAGGGAATGGGTACTGATTTAGCACAAGAATATCCTGAAGTATCAGCAATTTATAAACAAGCCGAACATATTTTAGGGTACAATCTTTTGACGTTATCAAAAGAGCAATTAGATCAAACACGTTATACTCAAGTAGCTATTTATACGTTGAGTTGTGCTATTGAGAATATATTAAAAAAAGAGCATATCTTTCCTAGCGTAGTAGCAGGGCTTAGTTTAGGTGAATATAGTGCATTAGTTTGTGCGGAGAGTTTAGATTTTGAACAAGGTTTACGTCTTTTAGAACAGCGAGCATTATTTATGGAGGAAGCATGTAGAGAGTGCCAAGCAGGAATGTTGGCTATTTTAAATGACAATAAAGAGCTTATACAACAGTTGTGTCATGATGTACGTAAACAAGGACATGCAGTATTTCCAGCAAATTATAATGCACCATCTCAAATTGTTGTTGCCGGAGAGCAACAAGGTATTCAATTACTACAAATATTATTAGTAGAGCATGGTATCAAACGAGTTATCCCTTTAGCAGTAAGTGGAGCATTTCATACGCCATTAATGCAATCAGCAGCAATAAAACTAAATCCTGTGTTACAGTCTGTGGATTTTAAAAAGCCTAAATATCAAGTTATTGGAAATACGTATGCAAAACCGATAGCCTATGAAAACTTGGTAGAAATTTTGACTAAACAAATTGTTGAACCTGTTCAATTTGAACAATCTATTAAAGAGATGATACGCTTAGGGGCAAACCTATTCATTGAAATAGGACCTAAACAAGTATTATCACAATTTGTCAAGAAAATAGATAAAGGACTTGAGGTTTACGCTGTGGATAATGTAAGCCGTTTACAATCGGTTATTCAAACATTAAGGAGAAATAAGTTATGACATTAAAAGATAAAGTAATATTTATTAGTGGAAGTTCAAGAGGAATTGGTTTAGGGATTGCACGTATATTTGCACAAAATGGAGCACATGTTGTATTGAATGGGCGGAAAGAAATTGCTAGTGACATTATTCAAGAACTTGAAAATTACGGTGTGAAAGTTCGGGTATTGTTGGGTGATGTGAGTTCTTTTGAAGAAACAAAGCGTATGATTGCAACGATTAAAGATGAGTTTGGACGTTTAGATATATTGGTTAATAATGCAGGAATTACACGAGATCAATTATTACTGAGAATGAGTGAAGAAGATTTTGATGATGTGTATGCGATTAATTTAAAAGGAACATTTAATTTAACAAAACATGCCATAGCATTGATGTTAAAACAAAAAAGTGGAACTATTATTAATATAACGAGTGTTGTTGGTCTTGCAGGAAATGCTGGACAAGTTAATTATGCTTCAAGTAAAGCTGGTATTATAGGGTTAACAAAAGCAACAGCTAAAGAAGTTGCTGCACGAGGGATTACATGTAATGCAATCGCTCCTGGATATATTAAAACAGAAATGACACAACAGTTATCAGAAAAAACAAAAGAGAGCATTATTCAAAGTATTCCGGCAAGATCTATTGGAACAGTTGATGATATTGCACAGGCTGCACTTTATTTAGCACAAGCAAAGTATGTGACTGGACAAGTATTGTCGGTTAACGGTGGAATGTACATGTAAGATAAATAAGGGAGTATTTATCAGCACGTGAATATAGGGAATACATTCATACATAATGAATATGCTCATAATAAAAAGGAGTTTAGTATGACAAACAGAGTAGTGATTACAGGACTAGGTGCGATTACACCTATTGGAAATTCGGTTAATGAATATTGGGAAAATTTAATACAAGGTAAACATGGTATTGCACCAATTACAAAATTTGATGCCAGTGAAACAGGTATAACATTAGCTGCGGAAGTAAAAGGATTTGATCCTAGTTTAACTATGGATCGTAAAGAATATAAACGAATGGATTTGTTTTCTCAATATGCTATTGCTGCAAGTATAGAAGCCTTAAAAGATGCACAGTTGTATCCGCTTGATGATAAAGCAAATACACGTCGTGTTGGTGTGATGATTAGTGCAGGTATTGGGGGATTAAATGATATTGAATCCGGTGTGATTAAAATGCATGAAAAAGGAGCTAAACGTGTTCCTCCATTATTTGTGCCACTAACAATTGGCAATATGGCAGCAGGTAATGTTTCTATGAAAGTCGGTGCTAAAGGCGTTTCATTAGATATTGTTACAGCTTGTGCATCGTCAAGTAATGCGATTGGTGAAGCGTTTAGAAATATTAAGCATGGGTATTCAGACATTATTATTGCAGGAGGGGCTGAGGGAACAATTTGTCAGATTGGTATAGCTGGATTTGCAAGTTTAACGGCTCTTTCTACAGCAACGAATCCAAATAGGGCATCTATTCCATTTGATAAAGAACGTGACGGCTTTGTCATGGGAGAAGGAGCTGGTGTTGTTATTTTAGAAAGTTTAGAGCATGCATTAAAGAGAAATGCACCAATTTATGCAGAAATCGTAGGATACGGCAGTAATTCAGATGCTTATCACATGACAGCTCCAACTCCTGATGGAAGTGGTGCAGGAGAAGCTATTTTATTAGCATTACAAGAAGCAAATATTTCACCTAAAGATATTGATTATATTAATGCACACGGAACAAGTACACCGACAAATGATACGGCAGAAACCAAAGCGATTAAATATGCATTTAAAGAGCATGCGTATCATGTTGCTATTTCTAGTACAAAAAGTATGACTGGACATTTATTAGGTGGTGCGGGAGGAATTGAGGCGATTGCGACAATAAAAGCCTTGGAAAAAGGAATATTGCCACCGACTGCCAATTTACATCAAATTGATGACACATGTGATTTAGATTATATTCCTAATATTGCTAGACAAGTCAATGCTAAATATGCATTAAGCCATTCTTTAGGATTTGGTGGGCATAATGCCATATTGTGCTTTAAAAAATGGGAGGATTAACAGATGACTATTGATAATCTTCATGAGTTAATGACATTAATTAATCAAACAGACTTTCAATTTGTTGATTTACAAATGGAAAATATAAAACTGACTATCTCTAAGAGAAAAGTGCCAGATTATATGCCTATAGCAGATAATAATAACTTAAAAAATGAAAATCATATCGTTGAGTCTACTGATATGTATGTGCAAGAGGTTAATGATACGCTTTCTCATGTGGAAACTAAACACGAAGAAAATAAGGATTTAGTTGATATTGTGAGTCCTCTTGTAGGTATTGCATATTTATCGCCTAGTCCAAAGGCAGAACCTTTTGTAAAAGTTGGTGATTATATTCAAAAAGGGCAAGTGGTTTGTATTATTGAAGCAATGAAAATTATGAATGAAATTAAGAGTGATAGTGAAGGGATTGTGGAGAAAATCTTAATTGATAATGAATCAGTTGTGGAATATTCACAAGTATTATTTAAAGTGAAGGAGAGAAGATAATGGCAGTTTTAAGTGCACAAGAAGTTATGGAAATTATTCCAAATAGATTTCCAATTTTTTTTATTGATAGAGTAGATGAATTAATTCCAGGAGAGCATGTTGTGTGTACTAAAAATGTGACTATTAATGAACACATTTTTCAAGGACATTTTCCAGGGGAACCTGTATTACCCGGAGTTTTTATTGTAGAGGCATTAGCACAAGCAGGATCAATTCCTCTATTACAATTAGAAGCATTCAAAGGGAAAACGGCTTATTTAGGTGGGTTAAATAAAGTGAAATTTCGTCAAAAAGTGGTTCCAGGAGATGTATTAAAATTACAAGTGGATATTGTTAAATTAAAATCACATGCAGGTATTGGCTACGGACAAGCATTTGTAGGGGATAAAAAAGTATGTGAAGTTGAAATGACATTTATTATAGGTAGTTAATATGTTTAAAAAAATATTGATTGCAAATCGTGGCGAAATTGCTGTACGTATTATTCGTGCATGTCAAGAAATGGGAATAAAAACAGTTGCTATTTATTCAACAGCGGATAAAGATGCACTTCATGTGTTGTTAGCAGACGAAGCTATTTGCATTGGACAAGCTAGAGCAAATGAATCGTATTTGAATAAATTTACGATATTAAGTGCGGCTATTTCAACAGGGGCGTGTGCTATACATGCAGGATTTGGTTTTTTATCAGAAAATGCAGAGTTTGCTAAAATGTGTGATGAGCATGGCATAACATTTATTGGGCCTCACTATTCTATTATTGAGCGTATGGGAAATAAATCAAATGCTAGACAAGCAATGATTGAAGCAAAAGTTCCTGTTATTCCTGGCAGTTCGGTACTCTATACTGAAGAAGAGGCAATTCAATGGGCTGAGAAATTAGGTTATCCAATCATTTTAAAAGCCGTATCAGGTGGCGGTGGAAAAGGTATGCGAAAAGTAGAGTGCAAAAACGATATGAGTTCTGCTTTTAAAATGGTACAAGCAGAAGCAAAGGCATCCTTTGATGATGAGCGTATATACATGGAGAAGATTATTACATCTGCTCGTCATATTGAATTTCAAATTTTAGCTGATCAACACGGAAATGTTATTCATTTAGGAGAGAGAGATTGCTCATTACAAAGAAATCATCAAAAAGTGATTGAGGAAGCTCCTTCTGTGTATTTAGATGATAATCTTAGATGTGAGATGGGAAAAATTGCCGTTCAAGCAGCTAAATATGTTGGGTATCAAAACGCCGGAACAATCGAGTTTTTAGTTGATAAAAATAAACAATTTTATTTTATGGAAATGAATACACGAATTCAAGTAGAGCATCCCATAACAGAAATGATTGTTGGACTTGATTTAATTAAGTGGCAAATAAAAATTGCAAATAATGATATATTGGATATAAAACAAGATGATATTTCTTTAAATGGGCATGCTATAGAGTGCCGAATTAATGCAGAAGATCCTAAAAAACAGTTTGCACCTAGTACAGGTAAGATATCATTTGCTCATTTTCCAAGCGGGTATGGCGTGCGTATAGAAAGTGCTGTGTATAATGGGTACACGATTCCTCCTTTCTATGATTCTATGATAGCTAAATTAATTGTACATGCTCCAACTAGACAAGAAGCATTTATGAAAATGAAAAGAGCATTAAATGAATTAACTATTACAGGTATACAAAGCAATATTCATTTTCAAGAACAATTAATACGTGATTCAGCTATTCAAAAAGGGGAGTACACAACAGATTATTTACACCACTCTTTTTTACCCCGCTATTTTGAAGATAGAAAAGAATAAGGAGTGTTGATATGGGTTTATTTAGAAAAAAAGCGTATATTAAAATGCCTACACCTAAACAAATTAGGCAAAGACAGCAAACAATACCTGACGGGTTATGGGAAAAATGTCCAAATTGTCATCAAATTATTTATTTACCTGAGATGTCAAAAGAAAAAATATGTCCTGCTTGCCAGTATCATTTTAGATTAAGTGCCAATGAACGCTTAAATCAAATTATAGATACATGCTCATATACGCCTTTGGCAACACATGTCCCATTCAGTGACCCTCTAAATTTTCCCGGATACATGCAAAAAGTTCAAACATTAAAACAAACTTGTGATAGTGATGAAGCAGTGAGTGTTGGAATAGCTAAAATTGGACAACACACAGTTGCTATTGGTGTTATGGATACACATTTTATTATGGGAAGTATGGGATATACTGTAGGAGAACGTATTACACGCTTATTTGAGGAAGCAATTGTGCAACATCTTCCTGTCATACTTTTTTGTGCATCAGGAGGTGCTCGTATGCAAGAAGGGATACAATCCTTAATGCAGATGGCAAAAGTGAGTAATGCTATTGCCAATCACTCTAAACAAGGTTTATTATACATATCCATTTTAACAGATCCAACAACTGGTGGCGTAACTGCTAGTTTTGCTATGCAAGCAGATATTATTTTAGCTGAACCAGGAGCTACTGTGGGATTTGCTGGGAAACGTGTTATTGAGCAGACGATAAAACAAACTGTTCCAGATGATTTTCAATCGGCTGAAACGGTTCAGAAAAATGGTTTTATTGATTGTATTGTTAATCGAAAAAGGATGAAAGACACCCTTATACAGTTATTAAATCTTCACCAAAAACATGAGGAGATGAATTAAAATGAAAAACGCAAGTGAAATTGTAGCATTAGCAAGAAATCAATCTAAAATGACAACTCGTGATTGGATACATGCTTTGTGCACCAATTTTATTGAATGTAAAGGGGATCGTTGTTTTGGAGATGATTTAGCCATTCTTGGTGGAATAGCACAATTTAACCAAAGAGCAGTAACAGTTATAGGAACACAAAAAGGTACAGACTTGAAAAGTAATTTGGAATGTCATTTTGGTTCTCCGCTTCCTGAGGGGTATCGAAAGTCTTATCGACTAATGGAGCAAGCAGAAAAGTTTCAACGTCCAATTTTAACATTTATCAATACTGCTGGAGCAAATTGTAGTATTGAATCAGAAAGTCGAGGTATTGGAGAAGCAATAGCTCAAAATTTATTATTAATGAGCCAATTAAGTGTCCCTATTATTTCCGTCATTATTGGCGAAGGTGGGAGTGGTGGTGCCTTAGCCTTAGCTTTAGCCAATAAAGTGTATATGTTAGAGCATAGTATGTATGCGATATTATCCCCAGAGGGATTTGCCTCTATTTTATGGAAAGATGCTACTCTTGCACATCAAGCAGCAGAGTTAATGCAATTAACTCCAGATGAATTATTAAACAAGCATATTATTGACGGTATTTTTCGAGAAACATTAGGGGATAAGCGAAAAAAAGTGAAATCACAACAAGAGATTGTTCATTCTGTAAAGGAACAAATTCAAGCAGACTTAATGATATTTGATAAGATGACTAGACATGATATTATACAGCAAAGGCAAAAAAGATTCAGATTATTTTAATGCTTTTACTATAGTTTTTCGTTTTGTAATACGACAAAATGTACTATGTTAGATTGAAAAATATAGATTATCTAAATTGCAACAAAACTTGATTATATAGGCTTTACCAATGGTATAAATATGTTATAATGGAATGGAAAAACATATAGAAGGAGAAAATCGTGACAGAATCATACGATGTAATTAATGAATATTTAGTAAATGTCTTTAATAAGATTATGGATATTGAAGAAACTGCTTTAAAAATAAGTAGATTTTCAGATCTTTCCATTAAAGAAATGCATACTATTGAGGCAATTGGTATTGCTAATCCATTAAGCTCAACAGAAATAGCCAAAAAATTAAATATTACAGTAGGCACATTGACTGTAGCAGTAAATAATTTGGTAAGAAAAGGCTATGTTGAACGTTTGCGTTTAGATGATGATAGACGTGTTGTACGTTTAAAATTAACTAAAGAGGGAAAACTATTGTATCGTATTCATGCTAAATTCCATAGACTAATGGTTATTGAGACATTGAAAGGTATGGATGAAGCAGAAGTAAGAATTTTAGTCAAAGGATTAAAAAATCTACATACATTTTTATTTGAAAAACAAGAAGAACAAAGAAAATTATTAGAAGAATGAAAAAGGTTTATATCAAATAGGGCTGATAGCTAGACAAATAGGGTGTACAATAAATCGTGTTGGTGAACAAAAAAGTTCGCCAACACGATTATTTTTTTATAGAAAAAAGTGAAGCAAACCAGTAAACTATAAGTTGAGAGAAAATAGTAAAGAGGTGCTTCACATG
>NZ_SPPB01000057.1 GCF_004570605.1 Granulicatella sp. WM01
CACACAAAAGCGTTGGTTATTGAAGCATTTAATGGGGATATTTTCTTGAATATCGCTGACAACATTTATGCCACACGTTGTTTGTTAACACATGAAGAGCATTCAGCGGTGTTTGATTTGGGTGAGAATATAAAAAAAGAAAGACGCCAATACGTTCCACCACAATCACACCCGTGGAAACTGGCATCTTTCAAACGCTATCTCAAGAGTATTGGAAAAACTCTTGAAGAGTATCAAGACAACAAGCCTGCTTGATACTTTAATAGCATACATTATTTTGCCCTATAAGTGCAATGATTTTTTTGAAAATCATTGCACTTATAGTGGCCCACATTTTGGGACATTTTCATTTTCGATTGACATTGTTGAAGATATATTGTTTTGAGTTTTTGTAGATGTTCTACTTTTGATTGTTGGAGAAAAATATTAGTATTAAGCGCAATAAATAATTGACTAATTTTAGTTTGCTCTTCAAATGACTTAGGTAATAAAAATTTAAAAGCATTAATTTCTTTTACAGATACATTTGGTTGTGCTCCTGAAACTAATACAGATTTAAGTTGACTTAAAAATATATTTGACGAAACAACTGTCGAGACAATTCTATAGTCTATTCCTTTAATGGGTTGAAAATAACCTACTCGCTGATTTTGATAAATTTTTTTATTTTTATCATTTGAGAGTATCGCTACTTTTCCTGTTGTTGCCCCAGACATGGCAAGGACTACCGCTTTATCTGGAAGTAGATAATTTTCATCTTTATCTTGTTCAACATAATATTCAAACTCCCCACCAATTTTGCCATTAGAAAGAATATTTGAAATTCTAACAATGGGGATACCACTATTTTGAAATTCTAAACTTTTAAATGCAAATCCACCGCGTAAAGGAGCAATTTTTTCCAATTTCCGTTCTTCCCAATCTCCCTCAAAGTTAGCAAACCTAACTTTAGGTATTTTCTCGTCTTTAGCTGGAAACATTACTTGTAAATACGCCTTTTTTAATTGTTTTAGTAGATCCAACTTACGCTGATGAAGGGTGATAAGGTGGTCGAGATTACGGAAGTATACTCCGATTTTACTCTGTTCATCAGATGATAATGGCAACATAACATCAACTTTCCCAATTTCATCTTTATTAATTTTCATTGGAATTGCTGTTTTTAAGGTTCTATTTGCTAATCCCTTCTTTACATAATCAGATTGAATTGCATTACTTAAAAAATATGGATTTGTATTCCTATATTTTAATAACGCAAGACTGACATAATAGGCTTTTAAGTCATTATCAGTTACTATATTTGTTGTTCCTACATCACCGATTCTCGTCATTAAAATATCATTTTTTTGAGGATATACTTTATAATATCGCTTAAAATCATCTTCGGAAATATATTTTGAAGATTTTAAGATTGCAATATTTTCTACTGATAAAAACATTATTCCACTTTTTTGATATTTGGGAGTTTGATGCACTCCATCATATACTCCAACGATATCCCCCAACTTACGCTGTTCCCAAGCGTAAAATTAGAAAAAACATACTATTTTATAAAACACTTATTAATTTTTAGTACATATCCCATTATTAACTAGATGTTATCTCTCATTGAGATAATATATGTAAATCATAATTTTTTATTAAAGTAACGGGTAGTCCAAATGATATTTCAATAATGGTAAGTAGACTACATTGCTACTGCCGTACAAAACGAGTAAAGTAATAGACTTGACAGGTTATATTGTTTTTGTAATAAAAATGTTTAGTATGTGACCAGTATTATATAGGAAGTAGAACTTTTGTCAGAAGACAAAAGATGTCAAAAATTAAACAAAAAATGACTTAATCTTATAAATTAAGGTTTTTCTACAATAATTTAACACATATAATATGAAAGTGTGAATATCATATAGCACTTATTCCAGAGTATAGAGGGTAATACTATATAGGAAGTATAAGAAAAATTATACGTTCATTTAGTTGAAGAAAAGTAAGCATTATTCACGAAAAAAGTGTATGTAAAGACCATATACATATAATAGCCAATAGAACACCAAGAAAATGTTAAGTATAGAGGATATTATGTCAATAGGGTATAAAAATACAAAGAAAATAGCGAAATATATAAGAGAATGGATTAAACATACTTATTTTGCTGATAAAAGAGTAAAACGATTAGGAGAATTTTATAAGATTAGTAAGTAGAAGTGGTTCAAGAAATGATTTTGTTTGGTAGGTCTTTTAGGTTGTGTTTAATAAAAAGAAGCCCTAAATAAAAAACACCAGTTTCTACTGGTGTTTTTTATTTAGGGGATAACATCGTCAATAAATAGTCCAGTTAATCGATAGCTTTTAAGGCATCAAGCATGTTGATACGTTTTAAGTAGCGATTAATCAGTGCACCAAGTAAAGATAAGAGAATTATAATACTCACTATTGGAATGAGATAGACCCATAAATCAACATTTGGACTGAACATGATAACGGGAGTAGAAACCAAATCAATGATTAGACGGTGTAGCATTTGTCCACAGAATATCCCACAAACAATACCAATAATCGAGAGCATAATTGTTTCACGATAAATGTAAAAAGTAATTTCGTGAGTGTAAAATCCAAGGACTTTAATTGTAGAAAGTTCCCGAATACGCTCATTAACATTAATATTATTTAAGTTGTATAAAATAATAACTACTAGTAGAATAGATGTCACTAATAGAATTGACATGACTTGTGTCAATGCACTTACTTGTGCATTAATTTGCTCAAGACTAATTAATTGATGAATAGCAGTTGATACACCACTTAATAGGAGGAAGTCACTTGTTAATTTTTGTATGTTTTCCTTACTTGGATTGGATAAAGTAATTAAGTAATTACTATAATTAACTGATTTTCCAAAAATTTGTTGGTAAGTACTTGGCTGAATAAATATATTGTGTCCGGCATACCATTCCGCTATTCCAGAAACACGTAGTGTATACGTGTGATTATTCTTTTCAAGAGTAAACGTATCTCCCTCGTTTACTTGTAACAAATTAGCTAATTTGTCGGTTATAATAACACCGTCTTTTGATAAATGCAATGGCACGTTTGTTTTTCTATCTTTAAGTGTGATGTATTCATCAAACGGTGTGTTACTTGCTAATAATGTAATTGTCTGTAAATCATTAACCGAAGGGATAGCCTTTTTAAATGATTGGACATGAATTGGAAGAAATTGTTTGACTTGTTGAGAATGGAGCAAGCGTTGAATATCTTCTTTTTCTTCAGACTTAATATTTTCTTGTTCCAAAATAAGCAGTTGATACTGTATAATATCTTTATATTGATGGTGTGCAATATTTTGTAGAGATGAAATAATTCCTAATCCAGAAAAGAGCAATGTGATAGAGCCTGCCACTCCAAATATTGTCATGAACATTCTTAATTTATAACGGAAAATATTCCGTGCTGTTACTTTTTGTGTAAATGATAATCGTTTCCAAATACATGGTAGATACTCCAATAATATTTTTGATCCAGATACAGGTACTTTATGCATTAATAATGTACTTGTATGATCTTTAAGTTCACGTTTGGCTACAATAATGGACGGTAATACACTACAAATGAATGCACAGCAAAGTGTTAGTCCAATAATAGACCAGTTTGTTTTTAATAAAATAGGTGGAAGTATTGTTTGACTGAGTAATGCTTTTCCAAGTAGGATAGGAAGAATATAGACACCGACTAAAATGCCTAATAATGTGCCAGTCATTCCAGCAACTAGTCCATAGATGATAAATTTTTTCATAATATCACGTGAATGGTATCCTAGAGCTTTTAACACTCCTGAATTTGTACGTTCTTCATTAACAAAGCGTGTCATTGTTGTTAACGTTACTAATGCGGCTACGGCATATAACACAACGGGGAAAATACGACCAACAGACTCAATGCCTTTGGAAGTTGCGGAAATAACCGTATAGCCTTCACTGCCTAACATTGTAGAACGTGTATAGGTTTGATATGTTGGTAAAGTTAAATGATTTAAATCACGTTGTGCATTGACAATTGTTTGCTTTTGGTCACTGATTTCTTGATTAGCGCTGTCTTGTTTTTGTTGGAATTCATCTTGTTTTTGTTGCCAATCTTGACGAGCTTGTTGCAGTGAAGATAAAGCCTGTTGTAATTTCTCTTTCCCTTGATTGACTTGTTCTACACCTGTTTGATAATCACGTAGAGATTGTTCATACGTGTCAACACCGTTTTGATAAGTCGTTAACCCGAGTTGATACGCATCTTTTTGATTTTGGAAAGAGGTAAGTGCCTCTTGGTACTCTTGCTTTCCTTGCTGAAAAGAAGCAGTATTTTTCGTATAGTTATCTAATCCACTTTGATAAGCAGCAAAATGAATAGGGTATTCTTGTTCACGTTCTTGATATAATTTTAATGATATATCATAAGTATGTTCCTCTTGATTGACTTGTTCTTGTGCAACATCTAATTGTTTTTTCTGCTCATGTAAACGTTCAAGCGTAATGCCTTGTTCTTTAGCTAAATCTGGTTGAGTTTCTAACAACTCTTTATCTTGTTGCCATTTTTCTTTATTTTGTTGTAAAGCAAGTTTGTCTGCGTCTATTTTTTCTTTGTTTTGTTGTAGTGCTTGAAATGTATTTTGCAGTTCTATTTTTGTTTTATCTAAATAACTTTTTGTTGCACGTAATGTTTCGTCAACTTGTATTAACGTCTTTTCAGCAGTGTCTAATTCTTCCTTTTTCTGTTGTAAAGTGTTTTCTCCCTTATCAATTTTCACTTTAGCCTCATCTAATTGCTGTCTTGTGTCAATTAATTTAGCTAGTGTCTCATCTAATTGGGCTTTTCCTACACTTAATGTATTCTCTTGAATGTTAAGATTGTCTTGTTGTTGATCTAATGTGTTTTGATTATCTTGAATGATTTGTAGAGAATCATCTAACTGTTTTTTGCCGTCATTCAATTTCTGCTCTGCATCTGAAATCTCTTGTAGACCTTTGTTAATTTTATCTTTAGCCTCTGATTTAATCCGCTCTAGGCGTGGGGCAGCATTATCATTTAAAAGATTTTCAATCTCTTTTTGTCGTGCGATAACTTTATCTGTATACGATTTTGAAAAAGTATGATGAGTTGCCTCATCAAAAGAAAAACGTGCAATAGTATAAACGGATGTATGAAATGCGTCTTGGCTGACAAAGGCATAACCATTTAAGATGCCACTTCCTAATTTTGTTGGACCAAGATTAGTTTGAGATAAAAATTCACTAGATTGTGTAAATCCTGTAATAGTGAACGTATGTGTTTTTAATAGCGTAGAAGATTCTTTTTCATGAAGTGTAATGGTATCTCCTAATGCGTATTGTTTTTGAAAGGAAGCACTTAAGGCAATTTCATTGTCAGTTTTTGGTAAATCTCCTGCAATGAGGTCTGGTTTAGAGAGCGTTTTAGGATTAGAAAAGACACGGATTGATGTGGTTGACGAAGCAATAATTGTGTCAGTAAAATAACCAAATTCTACCGTTTTTTTCGCAATTTTTTGCAATTCTGCTTGATCATACTCATCTAGTCCATAAGAGCCGATAACAAATAAATCAGCTAGTTGTGTTTTTGTGACATATTCTTGAACAGTTGCGTCAATATCAGGGCTTGTTGATTGTAGGCCACTTAAACCAAATGCACCTAATCCCATAAGTGAAGCAATAGAGAGAAAACGTCCGATAGATGATGTGATAGCACGTTTCATATCTTTATATAATGTTATTTTTTTCATTATGAACCTCATAAATCTATGTGAAATGTATGTGTTGAAAAGATAAAACTTAGCAACAGGAATAATTCTATATAAAAATAGGGGGGATAATTAGTATTCCAATGTATCAATATCTTGTGGATGTTCATTAATTGTTATAGATTTAATTTTAGCATCGTGCATACGGATGACACGATTAGCAATAGGGCATAAAGCAGAGTTATGTGTGACAATAATAACGGTTGTACCGTCGTGTTGAGCCATATATTGCAAAAGTTTTAACACTTGTTTTCCAGTATGATAATCTAAGGCTCCAGTTGGTTCATCACATAGTAGTAATTTAGGATTTTTGGCAATGGCACGTGCAATAGAAACACGTTGTTGCTCGCCACCTGATAATTGTGCTGGAAAATTATTGATACGGTGAGCTAATCCGACAGCTTTCAAAGTTTCTTCAGGATCTTGAGCATTATTTACAATTTCAACAGCTAATTCAACGTTTTCTTTTGCACTTAGATTAGGAATTAAATTATAAAATTGAAAGACAAACCCTACGTCATGACGACGATAATGTGTTAATTGTTTTTCGTTAAAGTGGGCGATATTGGTTCCGTCGATAAAAATATCTCCTTCATCATTTGAATCCATGCCTCCTAAAATATTCAAGAGCGTTGATTTTCCAGCACCAGAAGCACCTAAAATGATGACTAATTCACCTTTTTCGATAGTAAAGTTAATATCATGATTTGCCACAATCGTGTTTTCACCAACTGTATAATGTTTATAACTATGCTTTACTTCAATATAAGCCATAACGTCTCCTTTAGTATACAACAATTCTTAGTTTAATTATACGAAAAAAACAGATGGAAAGCAAAATATTTTCATTAGACAATACAATGGACATGTTGATGTGAAGAAAGCAAACTGTGCTGAAGAGCTGCATACAAAAGATAAAAAATAGAAGATAATGTGATTAGTACTTTATTTAGAACACTAGTGACTGGGAAAATAATAAAAACATCTAGAAATCTACATTTATAAACGTTGATTTTTAGATGTTTTAAAAAATATTATGTCATACAATGTTTAGTTTTTCCAAGTCCTTAAAAAATTATTGTGCATGGTTAAATATAATTTGACAGAGTATATTAAGACTATTCAATAATTTTAAGGTGTTCATCTTTATAAAAAGGATTTGCTGTATTGATGTGATCGTAAAACATGACACCATTTAAGTGATCAATTTCATGTTGAACAACAATTGCTGGAAAATCACGTAAAGTTACAGTAGTAAGATTTCCGTCAATAGTGTGATATTCCACCGTAATTTTTGCAAATCGTGGAACGTATCCAGGTACTTCACGATCAACAGATAGGCATCCTTCTCCAGAGGTTAAACACGCTTTTTGAACAGAGTGCTTAATAATACGTGGATTAATCATAACTGTATTTAAGATGAATGGATCGTCTTCGTACTCTCCTGGGACGAGTAGGGCAATAATGCGTTTGGATACATTAATTTGTGGAGCAGCTAGCCCAACACCTGCTCTAAGCTGATATTTTTCAGCAATTTCTTCATTTTGGCTATTATGTAAAAACTCTAGCATTTTTTGTGCGAGCAATAAGTCATCTTGGCTTAAAGGTAATGAAACTGGTTCAGCCTTTTGACGTAAAGTTGGATGACCTTCTCTAATAATATCTTTCATTAAAAGCATACATTATTTCTCTTTTCTTTATAGTTTAATCATCTGAATACATTTTAACATATTTTAACATATTTTTAATACCAAAATGCTAAACCATTTATAAAAATAACAGTAAATAGAATAAAACTCTTTCCATTTAAATAACATCAATGTATAATGTTTTTTGTTTAAAAATAAGGAGGAATATAATTGTGCAAAAGCAATTTATACGTCAACAAAATGAAATATCTTTTGTTAAAAATACGTTTACACAATATTTAATTGATAAATTAGATATTATTGAAGCACAGGGACCTATTTTAAGTCAAGTAGGAGATGGAATGCAAGACAACTTAAGTGGTATTGAACATGCTGTATCTGTGAAAGTGTTGCAAATTCCAGAAAAAGAGTATGAAGTTGTTCATTCTTTAGCAAAATGGAAACGTCACACATTGGCACGTTTTGGATTTGAAGAGAACGAGGGAATTTTTGTGCATATGAAAGCCTTGCGTCCAGATGAGGATTCATTAGATGCGACACATTCTATTTATGTTGATCAATGGGATTGGGAAAAAGTTATTCCAACAGGTAGACGCAATTTAGATTATTTGAAAGAGACAGTAGAAAAAATTTATAAAGCAATTCGTTTAACAGAGTTAGCTGTTGAGGCACGTTTTGATATTGAGTCCGTTTTACCAAAACAGATTACATTTATTCATAGTGAAGAATTAGTCGAACGCTATCCTGATTTAACACCAAAAGAACGTGAAAATGCAATTTGTAAAGAATACGGCGCAGTCTTTTTAATTGGAATTGGCGGCGTATTGTCTGATGGAAAAGCACATGATGGACGTTCACCAGACTATGATGATTGGACAAGTGAAACAGAGAATGGGTACAAAGGTTTAAATGGAGATATTTTAGTTTGGAATCAGCAATTAGAAAGAGCGTTTGAGTTATCTTCTATGGGCATTAGAGTGAATGCAGAAACTTTAAGACATCAACTTGCTTTAACAGGAGATGAAAATCGCCTGTCATATCCATGGCATCAAGATTTATTGAGTGGAAAATTCCCGTTAACAATTGGTGGAGGAATTGGACAATCAAGATTAGCAATGTTTTTATTACGTAAACAACATATTGGTGAAGTGCAATCAAGTGTATGGCCTGAACAAGTGTTGGAGCAATATGGTAATATTATATTGTAACAAAACCAGATAAGCTAGATAAAAAAATAAATATAAATAGGAAAAATGGCTTTAAATCAAGACTTTGAACAGTTTGATTTAAAGCCATTTTAATTTTTTAGATATATAGCTATCTTTTTTATGTTAGGCATGATTAAATGATTTATAGATTTCTTTGTAGGCTGTTCACTTTGGTTAGAGTGCTTAATTTTAGGTAAACATTTTTCAAGAAAACTTGACTAAGATATGCTAAAATGAAAAAGAAAATAAAAAGTGGAGGATCTTATGACTGAAAAATTACAAGTAGTTTCTCAATATAAACCGAGTGGAGATCAGCCGAATGCGATTAAAGAGTTAGTTGAGGGCATTAAGCAACAAAAGCGTGCTCAAACACTATTGGGGGCAACAGGAACTGGAAAGACGTTTACGATTGCCAATGTTATTCAAGAGGTGAATAAACCGACTTTAGTTCTGGCACATAACAAAACGTTAGCAGGGCAGTTGTATAGTGAATTAAAAGAGTTTTTTCCACATAATGCTGTAGAATATTTTGTATCGTATTATGATTATTATAGACCAGAAGCCTATGTACCTTCTAGTGATACGTATATTGAAAAGGAATCAAGCGTAAATGATGAAATCAATAAATTACGTCATTCGGCAACAAGTGCATTGATTGAACGAAAAGATGTTATTGTTGTAGCATCTGTATCGTGTATTTATGGATTGGTTAATCCTGAAGAGTATAAGAAATTTGTGTTGTCGTTAAGACAGGGGCAAATTATTGAGCGTGATGATGTATTGCATCAATTGATTGATATGCAATTTACACGAAATGATATTGAGTTTAGGCCCGGAACTTTTAGAGTACGTGGCGATAGTGTTGATATTTTTATGGCAAGTCGAGATTCTCAAGCGATAAGAATTGAATTTTTTGGAGATGAAATTGATCGTATTCAAGAAGTTGATGTGTTGACAGGAGAGGTAAAAGCAACACGCAGTCATGTAGCTATTTTTCCTGCTGCTCATTTTGTCTCAAGTCAAGATCAAACGTTACAAGCTATTGAAGCAATTCGAGAAGAGTTAGAGGAACGCTTAGAGGTATTAAGATCCCAAAATAAATTACTTGAAGCACAGCGCTTAGAGCAGCGGACAAATTATGATATTGAGATGTTATTAGAGATGGGTTATTGTACTGGGATTGAAAATTATTCTAGACACATGGACGGACGCCAACCTGATGAACCACCGTATACTTTATTAGATTTCTTTCCAGATGATTATTTGATTGTTGTTGATGAATCGCATATTACTATGTCACAAGTGCGTGGTATGTATAATGGCGATAGAGCAAGAAAAGAACGTTTAGTAGAATATGGATTTCGTTTACCTAGTGCCGTAGATAATCGTCCTTTACGCTTAGAAGAATTTGAAGAACGTATTCATCAAGTCATTTATATTTCTGCAACTCCAGGACCTTATGAACTGGCTCAAACACCAGTTGTAACAGAGCAAATTATCCGCCCAACAGGCTTATTAGACCCAGTCATTGATATTAGACCAATTAAAGGGCAGATTGATGATTTAATTAGCCAAATCAACGAACAAATTGCAAAAGGTGGACGTGTGTTTATTACGACTTTAACGAAAAAAATGTCGGAAGATTTAACGGATTATTTAGAAGATGTTGGTATTAAAGTGAAATATTTGCATAGCGATATTCATACATTGGAACGGACAGAAATCATTCGTGATTTACGATTAGGTGTATTTGATGTGTTAGTTGGGATAAATCTGTTGAGAGAAGGTTTAGATGTTCCAGAAGTGACATTAGTTGCCATTTTAGACGCAGATAAAGAAGGATTTTTAAGAAGCGAGCGTTCTTTAGTTCAAACGATTGGACGAGCAGCACGTAATGCAGAAGGGAAAGTCATTATGTACGCTGATACGGTTACAGATTCTATGCAACGTGCAATTGATGAAACAAATCGTCGTCGTCACATTCAACAGGCTTATAATAAAGAGCATGGTATTGTGCCGAAAACCATAAAAAAAGACATTCGAGATTTAATTGCTATCACACAAGTCAGTGAAGAGCCTAAGCAAGATACTCCAGTAAAATCATATCAGGAGATGACTAAGGCAGAACGGAAAGAAAGTTTAGCAAACTTAGAAAAAGAAATGAAGCAAGCTGCAAAAGAATTGAATTTTGAAAAAGCAGCAACATTACGTGATATCTTATTGGAATTACAAGCAGAGTATAACATTTAAACATGAAAGTATTATAATCATTTGGGAGGCTAAAAGGATATGGTTATAAAAATTGTGAGTAGTTTTTCCAGACACGTCAGTTACAAAGATTAGGATTTTTTATGGTTTAGTTCTGTTGTTAAAGATTAATGGGTATATATTTTATTCAACATCATGTGAAGTGGTGTAATGTGCTGATTTACAGAAGAATATCAATTAAATAAGAAGATGAACTAAGTAAAATGTCAAATAAGTGCATTATGAAAGATAGTATGCTAGATAAGGAAAGTAGAGAGGTAACTATTGTAAATTAAATGGAATATTAAAGGTTTGTTATTTATATTGTGCAAATCTAAGATTGCATATATGACAAATAGCAAAACTAAGTAAGATGTATTCCCATTGAATATAGTGTCATTTTTGCTAAGTAAAAAATGATAAATAAACGGAAATGGCTTTAAATAAAGTAGTGTACAAGAGGTTGAGAAAAAACTAAGCTTGTTTGAAGTGATATGTTTAAAATTGCAAGGAACTGGGAAAAAACTAAAATTTTAGCCTTTCGATTAACATTTGAAAAATTGAAAACAGCTTAGAATCGACGTTTCTGGGGTGTACAATAAATCGTGTTGGTGAACAAAAAAGTTCGCCAACACGATTATTTTTTTATAGAAAAAAGTGAAGCAAACCAGTAAACTATAAGTTGAGACAAAATAGTAAAGAGGTGCTTCACATGG
>NZ_SPPB01000058.1 GCF_004570605.1 Granulicatella sp. WM01
CTCTGGCTCTCTTTACACTTTCCTTATCTTGTGGGAATTGTACACCTTGTTCAAATTTATCTAACAAATCATACAATTCTTCCATTTCTTCTCGTGTTGCCTCTTCTGTTGGCTTGACATCCTCTTTTTGTTGTTCCGACACTTCTGGTGAGGCTGGTTTTGCATCTTCTTTCGGTTGTTCTGGCACCTCTGGAGTGACTGGTTTTGTATCCTCTTCTGGTTGCTCTGGATTTTCTGGTACGGCTGGTTTTACTTCTTCTTTCGGCTTGTCTGCAGTTGCACTGTCATACTCTGCTAATTGACGTTCTGTCTCTAAAAGTACATCTGTTGAACTTTGGCTCAAGTCTTCTCGATCCAATTCTGATAAGCGGTTGTATATATCTCTGGCTCTCTTTACACTTTCCTTATCTTGTGGGAATTGTACACCTTGTTCAAATTTATCTAACAAATCATACAATTCTTCCATTTCTTCTCGTGTTGCCTCTTCTGTTGGCTTGACATCTTCTTTCGGTTGTTCTGGCACCTCTGGAGTGACTGGTTTTGCGTCCTCTTTTGGTTGCTCTGGATTTTCTGGTACGGCTGGTTTTGCATCTTCTTTTGGTTGTTCTTTGTTTTCTTTAGGAACGTCCAAATCTTTCTTTTCATCTGAAAAATCATATAATCTAGGTTTAGTATTGACAAAACGGTCATACGCATTCAATGAATAAGTTACCTGTGTTCCACCGAAAATATCGGATTGCCCATTACTGAACGTTGCATATCCACTTTCACGTTGGAACGCACGCAGATAATCTACCATATTATTTGAACCTCGTGTGTATTCTTCACTAACTGGATTAATACCTAAGGCTGTTAAAGCTGTTAAAACTTGAGCGGTACTTGCACTATTTCCGACATTATTTTCACCATAACCGGCTTGATCATTCATTTGTTGTTGCAAGTACATTAACCCTTTATTAACAGCCTGTTTAACTGCATTATCTTCAGGGGCATTTTTATCATAATATGGAGCTAATGCCTGTAATGACATAGCTGTCATATCAACACTACCAACTTTTTGTGTTTTCGCTAGGGAAAAACTACCATCTTCTTTTTGGAATTTTAATAATTCAGCAACTAATGTTTCTTTATTCCATACAGATTGTTCAGAAATCGCATATCCTTTGCTATCCAAGGCAATTAGAGTGAACGCAATTGCATTGGACGTTTCTTTACTCAGACGACTATTATTATATAGTTTTTCAATTAGGTTAGCCTCTCCAACTTTGGTAGAATCTTTTCCAATTGCTCCTAAAGCTAAGACAACACGGGCAATATCTGTTGTTTTCAATCGCTTATTCTCTGAAAATGTATCAACTACTGAAGCAAAATATTGTTCTAAAGACTCTTGTTTCAACAATTCAGGATTTGTTCGTGCCAATGTGAAAATAACCCATTCATCTCCATACTTAACTTGCGATTGTCCCACTAAATAGTCCGTTCCATGTTTAATGCTATCTGTAGGTACAGCTACTTTTTTAGAATCTGTTTGTGTGTCTTTTGTTACAGTAACTGTAAAAGTAATCGGACTTATTCCGTTAGTTGTATCCACAGGTGTCCCTGTGACCGTAACAGTCCCAACATTTTTTCCAACAAGTTGGTGCGTTGTCCGGTGCGGTACATTCAAGTTAGCACGTGAAATATTACTTTTAACCTCTACAATATTAGGTTGGCTATACGTCCAAATAAAACGTTGATCTGTTGCTTCACTTGGTGTAGCATCAATTTGTAAATCAATCGTTTCATAGGGTTTTACCGTATACTCACGTTGTGCAAGTTCAACTTTTTGTAACGGTGCTTTATATTCAAAGCGAATAGCAACTTCTTTTTTAATCTCTGGTTGCCCCTTACTTGCCACGATAAAGCGCGCAATTCCTGCTTTTTTCGGTACAATACCATTGCCATGTAATTCTTCAAATTCAGCAATTTCAGGTGTCAACGCTGTCCAGGTCACATTTTGATTTGATGTGTTGCTTGGTGTAAACACGACTTCATATTCATTTTCAGCTCTTTGCATATTTAATCGTTTACTATTAATACCAATATACTTTGTGCCACTTAAAGCGTTCCAGTGTTCAATATATACAGGATTTGGCACAACAACATCAATCTCTTTTGCTAGCACATTTTGTTTAGATGCCACAAAACTTTTACGCGCTGTTTGATCTCTCATTTCAACTCGAAAAGTTGCTTGCTCAACATTTTGCAACACAAAAGTTCCATCTGAACCGATATACGTTCCACTATCAGGTGCCACAAATTTCAATGCTTGAGATGGAATATCAATAAATTCTGTTTCTCCGCTTTTTCGCCCTTTAACAATCACCTTTTTAGGATTGCTGGCATCAACCAAGGCTGGATTGTCTTCACTAATTTCCTTATCATCTACAAAAAGTTTTAATTCTTCAATTTGTGAAGATACATTATTAATCGTAAATGTACTCAATTTTAATGCATCACGATATAATAATGGATTTTTATCATAAACAGACGCTAATACTTCACGAACATCATGTGGATTATATGTTCCATCTGCCATAACCCAAACATCACGCCAACGATAAATACCTGATTTTCTATCTACATAAGATTGAAAATGAGCCCCTTGCTTAGACAATTCAAATGTATCTGCATCTTCTAAGATAAATTTCCCAACATCTAAACTAGATAAGTGAAATATTTTGTTTTCATCTGGTCTTTTAATGGTTCCATCTTGTGCTTGAAAAACAACAGATGCATTCTCTTGAGCATGTCCGCTTGTCCATGGAAAACATATCATGATTAAACTGGCTAACATAACAACATGTTTCACCAAATTTTTCATATATTTTTTCATCAGTCTACTTCACTCCTTTTTACTTTATTTTTATCCACTCTATCATGAGTGTGTGTAATTATATATCGTATTTCTCACGAATACGACCTATTTTTTCAATCATACTGTCTGCACCTATATACATAAAAAATATTGTGGCCACTGCATGAATCATATCAAACGGTAATCCTTGAACAAAAGCAGCAATCACTATTTCTACTGTTAAATGGTGTTGGACAGTAATTACTGTGGATAGATTTAAAATAGGTCCATAAATAAGTAACGCACTAAGTCCACCAAAAACAGACAAAATTATCCGATTAGTGCTTAATACTTTATAGCGATACAATATGCCCGCTAGCCAACCAATTAATGCAAAAGCTAACATTTGCCATACTGTCCACGGTCCTTGACCAAAATACATATTACTTAATAACGCACTAAGCGCACCTACCGTAAACCCTACCTCGCTCCCTAATGTCACACCTGCTAAAATAACAATGGCTAACATGGGTTTAAATTGTGGTAACATGAAAAAGGCAATTCTACCTGCTACTGCTATAGCAACAAATGTACTAATCATAACCAAGTGTCTAGTTTTCCAATGTCTTTTTTCAAATGTTAACACATAAGGAACAAAAATTTCTAAAACAACAAGATTTAAAGCAATATAATACTGTCCTCGACTAATCACATATGAGCTCCAAAAGACTGTCATCATAACGGCTAAAATAGAAAACATTCTATATCTTAACATTTTGGGTGTTTCTTTAAGTAATGGTTCAAAACGATACTGCTTTTTATTTTGTTGTGCAATTAATGTGAAAAACACACTAATGCAACACATATATCCAGCAATAACAATAATGTATGGAATTAACACATGTGGCTTTGAAACAATCGCATTTGCTTGAGAACCACCCGATAAGAATTCCATAATGCCCTTGCTATCTAGACTGACGTAGAATGTTAACAACATAAATCCTAATAACGCACTACCTATACCAAATATTTTTTTTAATGACCAATCAGTGTCCTCATCTAAAGGTTCATCATGTGCATCACTCTCTTTGCTTTCACCAAAAACAACTTGTTCCTCAGATAATTCTGGAAAAACTCCTCCTATACTTTCTACAATATCTTTAGCAGTAATAGCCTCAGGCATAGTATGTCTTGCCATTAAATTTCCTGATGTTGTATAAAATTGATTATGACTAAAGAACTGACGTGTATGCCCACTAGAAACGATATTCCCATCAAAAAATAATGCACATTGATCCGCAATACTAGCAACACATTCTAAGTCATGCGATACAAATACAATTGTTTTTTGCTCTTGTTTCAATTGTTTTAATATACGCATAAAAATCTGTTTAAATTCTCCATCAAAACCTTTGGTTGGCTCATCTAAAAGCAAAATATCTGGATTTAATAACAATAATTTTGCCAAAGCCACACGCTGTTGCTCCCCACCAGATAAATCAAACGGATGTTGTTGTAAAATATGATGTAACTGGCACAGTTGAATAATATGTTGAGTAAATGGGTTCTCAACAGACTGCCCCATATCACTTAATTCTAATTCAACCGTTTTTTGCGTAAACAACGCTCTAGGATTTTGTGGCAATATCGCTAATGTTTTTCCCAAAATATTTTCTTTTGAATGATGAGTTATTTTTTTTCCATGAATATAAATATTGCCACGTTCATGAAAGTATAGTTGTCCTAACACATTTATCAATGTTGATTTCCCCGTTCCATTACCACCAACTATGGAAAAAATACTGTTTTTGGGAATATTCAATGTGACACCTTTTAAAATAAACTCATCATCTTGAGCATAACGAAACCAAATGTCTTTAAGTTGAATACTGTACTCTTTAGAAATTGGATTTTCCAAAAACTCATGATGTTGCAAGGAATTTTGCTTAACATAATTATCTAGCCATTGTTTCCCTTGGTGGATAGTGATAGGAAGATTATCATGTTTATCAAGACACCACCATACTTGAGTAGGGATAGGCAAATTCCAAAATAGTTCATGCTGACAGTGTTTCAACCACTGTATACCTGCCATAACAGAATTAAACTGCTTTACTTTTCCCTTATCAAACGTCACTAATTTTGTTGTCATAGCCATAATTTCGGCAATATTATGTTCAATCAAAACAATAGTGACACCTAATTCTTGATGGATTTTTTCTAACATTCTAAAAAATTCAGTTGCTGCAATAGGATCTAATTGACTCGTTGGTTCATCTAATAATAATATCTCTGGGTTAAGTGTCATAATAGATGCCAACACTAGTTTTTGTTTTTGCCCACCAGATAACTCATGAATATCTTTATGAAACCACTCTTGCATCCCAAAAAATGATGCCATTTCAGCCACTCGTGTGCGAATTTTACTCTGTGGAAAGCCTAAATTCTCCATTGAAAACGCCAGTTCATGCCACACTTTGTCTGTAACAATCTGATTTTCTGGAACTTGCATCACAAATCCTATTTTTTCAGCTTGTTTTCTATCTGATAAATATTCTATAGCTACACCATCAATCAAAATGTCGCCACTTAGCCTACCACTAGGTGCTAGTTTTGGTTTTAACTGCCTAAGTAGCGTACTTTTCCCACTACCAGAACTTCCCATTACTAACACAAAATCTCCTTTATCAATCGTCAAATGTACATCGTCCAATATTTTACGTTCTTGATTCGGATAACTAAAAGATAGATTTTTTATTTCAATATAAGGCTTTTTCGCCATAACCATTTCTCCTGTATATTTAATAGTATTGGTGCATTCAATAAAAACATATATATTATCCAAAAAACAATAGACTTACCATGTATTTTTGATTGAATGATTGGAAAATAACTAAAATGAAACTGATTCATGTGAAGCCCTATTACACATCCTATACTAATCATACTTAGACACAATAAACTATATTTATCGCGCTTAGTCATTGTAAATATATGAAAATGCGTTCGCTTAGCCACTCCGTATCCTCTAGCTTTCATACTATCCGCAGTATCAATACCGTTTTCTAAAGCCCATGTCACTAAAATAGACAAAATACGAATACATACACTCACACGTCGTCTTATTGATCCTTTATGCATCGAATACCCTAGCATTTCTTGAGCTTTTTGTATTTCTTTTAATTGTGCGATAAACCTTGGTACAAACCGCAAACTCATTGATAACAATAATGATAAAGCAGGAGAAATTTTTCCAAATAAATACACAAATTTATCTGTTGTCATGATGTGATGAAAATAATCAAACCACAACACAATACATACGTACATACTTCCTGCATAAACACCGTATAAAATGGACTCTAATGTTAACGGATTACCACTAGGAAAATACCATAATATCGTTGCACCAGCATGAGAAAATAAGGGATTAATGATTGCAGCGATAAAAAATATAGGCATAAGTATCTTACATTTTTTCTTTAATGCTCGTAATCCTTGATGCCACACTAAACAACATACGGCACTACTAAATGACAATACAATAGAGAGCGGATGTAAAACAAGACAAGTCATAACTATACTCATCACAAAAAATAGCATCGTCACTATAGGATTGAGCTGTGAAAAAGCATCACTGTACAGTTGTTTTTGTGCCATATATAACTCCTTACTATCGACTAATATCTTTTCCTAATCCTTGACATGTGTATAACCATTCTACTACATCTCCATTTTTTAATACGTAGCGACTTGCTCCATAATTTGGAAATACACCATTTACACGATACATCCATCCAGACTCTGGGCCACAATCAAACTCATATAGGTTTCCAATCCCTTTAACGTATGCACTATTATAAATAGGCGTAAAGGTTGAATCCATGTGAATGCCTAATTGGCGTGTTAAACGTTGCAAGACAGAAAATACATTTTCATTTTCAGAAAATTCTACTTCTGTTACAGCAAGTAATACACCATTTTCTGGTACTAAACTAACCTTATCTGGATCTAATTTATCCATATTATTTAAAATAGTATCCACTCGGATAGTAAATGTTGCTCTATACACTTTTTCCTTATTAACAACCACATTCTCTGGTTCGACTGGTTTTGGTAGAGCAGTAGAAACTTTTCGTTCCTCAACGATTTCAGTCACAATCCGAGTTGACTGCTCGCCAGACTGTTCAATCTCTTGTATACTTGAGTATTCTTGATTAGATTGCTCTACGTGACTAGCATCAGATGAATTGGATTGATACTCGCTAGTTTGACTGGCTTGTTCAACACTTTGGCTCATCTTTGTTTGATAAGCTACTTGGTCTTTTTCTTGATTTTGATTCCATAATGCAATAAGTAAACAACCTATTGCAACAATACCAATATATAGACTAGCTAATATCACTTTTCCTTTTTTCGTCTTCAATAATTTTTTCATAAATTACCACACATTCTTCTTTTTCAATATCACAACACAAATGACACCAAAAATCCCTGTTCCTAAAAGCCACATATATAATAAGTCATACGTTGTACTTGTTGTACTATTCTCATTTTTTTGAGTGATTGCCGGTAAACTCACTCCATTTTGCTTATTCTCCAAAGATTTATCTTTACTCTCTTGAGGTGTTTTCTCACTAACTTGTGACATTTGAGGTACTGATACGATATGCTGCTTTAACACAACTTTACTTGGAGCATACACCGTTTGTACTCTTTGAACTGTATATTTTCTTATAACAGGATGACTAGCAGGTGGATTGGAACGAGAGCCTTTATCCTTATCACTCTGCTTATCTTTATTATCTTCATATTGAACCATTATAGGACTAATCGGTTCAGATAGTTGCCATGTTTTCGTATCAGACATATCATACAATCCAGTTTTACCAGAAACTAAACGATAATAGGCAACCAATGCATAACCTGCTTGTTGCGTTGAAAAAGGTTCTGCTACACCGATATGATGTATTGTATAGAAAAATGACCCGTCCTGCGATTGATACTTCAACATAGCAGCTAACGGATTATTGCCGTAGCGGTTAAACCGTACATCACTTGCCACATCTATACCTAGTTCAGACAAAGCTGTAACTACTTGTGCAGTTGAAGGTGTATTTTCTAGTCCATGGCTTGCTCCTGATTGGAATCCTCCAGTTGACAACATCATATTAGATAAAGCTATTACACCTCTATTAACTGCATCTAACACTCTTGCATCATTTTTTCTATAATACGGTGCTAGGGCTTGTAGTGCCATAGCCGTAATATCTGGATCTGATACTTTGCCAGATAAAGACCATCCTCCATCAGCAAGTTGTTTGCGTAAAATCTCATCTAATAATTGTTGTCGTGTATCAACTAAATATTCTTGTGAATAAGAGGATGAATTTGCTGCAATAAGTGCAAAAATCGTCCCATTGATACCTTGCCAATTTAAATACTTCACATCTTTAAACCCTTTAAATAAGTCCATTCCTCTAACATCATTTACTTGCACACCTAGTGCAGTTAAGGCTAAAATCATTCGACTCATTTCTGTTGAACGTTTATCAATGCTATTGCTAGAAACACGTTTAATCTTGCCAGATTGCACATCTAAATTTTCCTCAATATGTGCCAAAACGTTGTGATAGTACCGCTCATATAATTTATTATCAGCAATATTTCCTCTAGCTAATGTTAAAATTTCCCACTCTGTCCCAACACCAATTTCTGATGCTTTAGACACATTTGTATGAATAAACTTTAATACATTATCAAGCGGCTTAGCAATGTCTACATTCGTGATATTTTTCAATCTTAATACTGATATAGCATGGTACAGTTTCCGAATAGCACTCAAAATCTCCTGATCACTTACAAGTGCTTTAGAAGAAATAACTTTACTTTCTTGTATCAAATCTGTAAGCTCTTTCCAAGATTCTGTGGTATATAGTTCCTCTTGATACTGTTTAACATACTCTAGTAACTCATTTAAAGATGCTTTCAACTTCTCTACGCTCTCAGACTTAAACATATCTTCTGGTTTATCTATACTTTGATGAGTTCCAGTTGGATTGCTCGGTTTTGTTTCTTGTCCAGTTCCGTTTGAACTGTCTGGATTTATTTCCTGCTCCGTTCCTGTTGGACTGCTTGGATTTATTCCCTGCTCTGTTCCTGTTGGACTGCTTGGATTTATTTCCTGCTCTGTTCCTGTTGGACTGCTTGGATTTATTTCCTGCTCTGTTCCTGTTGGACTGCTTGGATTTGTTCCCTGCTCTGTTCCTGTTGGGTTACTTGGATGTGTTCCCTGCTCCGTTCCTGTTGGACTGCTTGGATTTATTTCCTGCTCTGTTCCTGTTGGACTGCTTGGATTTGTTCCCTGCTCTGTTCCTGTTGGACTGCTTGGATTTGTTCCTTGCTCTGTTCCTGTTGGGTTACTTGGATGTGTTTCTTGTCCACTGTTCGAATTTTCATTTTTTGATGTATTTTCGATAACCCCTTGTTTAATTAACGAAATCAACTCTTGTACATGACTGGATGATGTTAATGGGTTAATAACAGCCTGATATGCTCTCTCTTTTAACTGAACATCTTTAATTGTTTCCAATAATCTAATCAACTCTGTTTTATCAGCATGTTGATACAAGGCATCCCCACCTAAACCGAGGTCGGCACCTAAACCTTCAAGCGTAAATTGCCAACGAATAACATCATTATCTTTTAATGTCCATGCACCAGCACCAACGTTGATTTTGAAGTGATTGACGGTAATCATCCAACCTGATGTACTCGTGTAATCAAATTCACCTAATGAGCCTGAAGGACTATCTGTATCAATTTCCTCATTGATATAAGAAGGCAAATTAACCACACCATTATTTATTCCATAAATTCGTGATAAATAAAACTGTGATCCTATTCCGGATGCATCAAAAGCTGTTCCAGTCTGACGAAACAACTCTCTAGTCGCCACTTCAGCTGTTGATCCAACAGGTAAAGTTAATTTGGTCGGTTTAATATAAAAACCTTGACCTAAATTATACCCTTCGACATCAACATAGACATTAATTGATTCACTAGCCATGATGCGATGAGTAAATCCCATTATCATCAACACCATTAATCCAATAAACCAAGTTAATTTTTTATAATTCATTTGAACTCCTTTCTTAACATAATAAAAAAATGCCTCAGCAAATCGTCTGAGGGCATGTGAATTTTTATTTGTAAACCTTTCCAATAAACAAAAAGTGACTCTTTTATCCTAAAATCAATTTTTGCATTACAAATAAAGAGTACGCCCTTGATAACACACCTCCTTGATAACTTCTCTATTCAACGACCTGACTTATCTTTTTTAAAGCATCACAGTAGAAAAGGGCTGTTAAGGCATCTCACCTTATTCCTTGAATAAAGAATACTATTCAATTTTATGTAAAACTTAATACCAGACTTAAATTTTACACTTAACTTATTCTGTTATTGAATACACTATACTCATGTATATCAATAGTTTTATTCTAACGTATCCTAAGATGATAGTCAACAACTATACCCTTTGTCATAAACTTATATCAATCGAATGTGATAATGTCTTAAAGTAATCGAATGACAAAATGTCCCAAAATGATAAACTAGAGATATGAAAAGGATAGAATTAACAGTGAATGAAATAAAAAAATATAACGTCATCAAAGCCGTTCATCATGGCAAAAAAACAAAACAACGTGCCTGTGTTGAATTAACTTTATCATTAAGACAAATTAACCGACTACTTCACAATTATGTTCAATTGGGTAAGTCAGCTTTTTCTCATAAAAATAAAAAACGCTCTCCAAAGCATAGTCTACCTGAATCTACTAAAACTTTTATTGTAGAACTATACCAATCATTCACCAATTTAAAACCTAATGTTGTTCATTTTACTGAAATGTTAAAACAAGAACATGGCATCAATTTAACAGATACAACTGTTCGTACCATTCTCTATAACCATGGGATGATTTCTCCCAAAACACATCGTAAAACAGTAAAACGACTAAAACAACAGAAAAAAGTAGCACAACAGGTGAGACATGAATTGTCTATAAACTTACCCCGTTCTTGTGAGTTTCTAGCAGATAGTGACACTATCCACCCTAGTCGTCC
>NZ_SPPB01000059.1 GCF_004570605.1 Granulicatella sp. WM01
CACACAAAAGCGTTGGTTATTGAAGCATTTAATGGGGATATTTTCTTGAATATCGCTGACAACATTTATGCCACACGTTGTTTGTTAACACATGAAGAGCATTCAGCGGTGTTTGATTTGGGTGAGAATATAAAAAAAGAAAGACGCCAATACGTTCCACCACAATCACACCCGTGGAAACTGGCATCTTTCAAACGCTATCTCAAGAGTATTGGAAAAACTCTTGAAGAGTATCAAGACAACAAGCTTGCTTGATACTTTAATAGCATACATTATTTTGCCCTATAAGTGCAATGATTTTTTTTAAAATCATTGCACTTATAGTGGCCCACATTTTGGGACATTTTCATTTTCGATTGACACTTTTTATGACTTAGGTTCTGCACGTATGAATATCGAATTAGTAGCAGAATTATCCGATAAACAAATTCTTATACAAAATGTTCCAATAGTAGAAGGAGCATATACAGCTGCTGCTCTACTACAAGTTGGAGCATCAAAAGAAGAAATATTATCACAACTTTCAGCATTAACAATTACAAAATAAGGAGGATTTTTTATGAATGCTTTTGTAGGCGAATTAATTGGTACATTTATTTTAGTTCTTTTAGGCAATGGTGTTGTATCGGCATGTATTCTCAACAAAACAAAATCACAAAATAGTGGCTGGATTGCTATCGTTCTAGGATGGGGATTTGCTGTAATGGTTGCCATTTATGTTTCTGGATTTTTAAGTGGTGCACATCTTAATCCAGCAGTTACGATTGCTATGGCTTCCTTAGGAAATATATCTTGGAAACTTGTTCCATTATATATTGCAGCACAATTTATTGGTGCTATTTTAGCTTCTCTTGCTTTATATGTACATTATTATCCACATTGGAGCAAAACAGAAGATGCAGGCACTATTTTAGCATGTTTTTCAACCGGGCCTGCTATTCGGCACACGTTATCAAATATGTTTGGCGAAGCATTAGGAACTGCTATCCTTGTTATTACTGTAATGTCTATTGGACAAAATAATGTCGTATCTGGTTTTGGACCAATTATTGTCGGTGTTGTTGTCTTTGCTATAGGTTTTTCTTTAGGTGGCACAACTGGATATGCTATTAATCCTGCTCGTGACTTGGCTCCCCGTTTAGTTCATGCACTTCTTCCTATAAAAAATAAAGGAAATAGTGACTGGAGTTATGCATGGATACCAGTAGTTAGTCCTATTGTTGGTGGTCTTTTAGGAGCAATAATCTACAATATGATTTTACATCTTGTTTAAACTTTTTTCTCTATATCAAATAAGTTAATAAAAGAGTATCCAGATAAAAGACAGCATATTTTCGTGACTAGAAAATAATTTTAACATGAATACAATACGAAACCTATAAACTTTTTGCTAAACATAAAATTAAATGGATTAAAATTGAGGAATGAATACCTCAATTTTAATCCATTTTTTGAAATATATATTATCCAAATTTTTTTATATTACTGTTTTATTCTACTTCTTCAACTGATTCATCTAATTCTTCTCTATCTACTTTCGCCATTGAGGAAACAATAGAATTATCTGTTAAACGAATAATTCTCACACCTTGAGTTGCACGTCCTGTTTGAGAAATATCTTCTGAATGGAAACGAATCATGACACCTTTATCAGTCATTACCATAATATCTTCTTCTCCATTAACTGTAGTCAATCCAACTAAATTTCCATTTTTTTCTGTAATATTAGCTGTTTTTATTCCTTTTGTTCCACGTCCTTTGATGACATACTCACTTGAATGAGTTCGTTTACCGTAACCATTTTCTGTAATGACTAGTACTTCTGAATTTTCTTCTAAAATAGACATTCCAACAATAAAATCATTTTCTCTTAATTTTACACCTCTGACTCCTGTTGCACTACGCCCCATAGCACGTACAGTATCTTCAGAAAAACTAACAGAATAGCCAAAATGTGTTCCTAAAATAATATTTTTTGAACCATCCGTTAAAAGAACATCAATCAATTCATCATCATCTTTTAAATTCAACGCTCGAACACCACTTGTTCTAATATTTTTAAATTCAGATAATTCAACACGCTTAACTATACCCTGCTTTGTTCCAAAAAATAAATAATTTTCTCGATTAACTTCTTTTTCTACATTGATAATCACTTGAATTTTTTCATTTGCTTCAACAGGCAACAAATTCACTATAGGTAGACCTTTTGCAGTTCTACTGTATTCTGGAATCTCGTACCCTTTAATTTTATACACTTTTCCTTTATTACTAAAGAATAATAAATGATCATGAGTTGAACACGATAATAGTGTGCTAATATAATCATCTTCATGAATCCCCATTCCTTGAACACCACGTCCACCACGTTTTTGAGCTTTAAATTCTGAACTTGCAAGACGTTTGATATATCCATTTGCTGTTAATGACACAACAATATTTTCTTCTTCAATTAAATCTTCATCTTCTAAACTTAATACTTCACCAACCAATAATTCAGTCCGTCTTTTATCACCAAATTTATCTTGAATTTCTTTCAATTCAGTTTTAATAATTTCTAAAATACGTTCACGATGTGCCAATATATCTGTTAAGTCTGCAATTAAAGCAATAAGTTCAGCATATTCAGCATCAATTTTTTCACGTTCTAAACCTGTTAAACGAACTAATCTCATATCTAAAATAGCTTGAGATTGTTTTTCAGATAATCCAAATTTAGTCATAAAAATTGACTTAGCCTCATCTCCAGTTTTAGATGAGCGTAAAATAGATACAATTTCATCAATATGATCTAAAGCAATTTGCAATCCTTCTAAAATATGTGCTCTAGCTTCAGCACGTTTTTTATCAAATTCAGTTCTTCTGCGGATAACATTTTCTTGATGCTCTAAATAATTTTCTAAAATACGTTTTAGTCCTAAAACTTTAGGTACACCATTTTCAATAGCTAACATATTAAATCCGAATGAAGATTGTAGTGGAGTTAATTTATATAAATTATTAACGACAACACTTGCACTCACATCTCTTCTTACTTCTATGACAACATGCATACCTTCTCGACCTGATTCATCAGCAACATAAGTAATGCCTTCAATACGTTTATCACGTGCTAATTCAGCAATTTTTTCTACTAATTTTGCTTTGTTAACCATATATGGTAATTCACTAATAATAATGCGTTCTTTTCCATTAGACATTTGTTCAATATCTACTCGACCTCGAACAATAATACTACCTCTACCTGTCTCATAAGCTCTTTTTATTCCAGATTTTCCCATAACAATTCCACCAGTTGGAAAATCTGGTCCAGGAAGAACTTCCATTAATTCGACAACACTTGCATCTTTATTATCCATTAATACTTGAATAGCAGAAATGACTTCTCCTAAATTGTGAGGTGGAATATTAGTTGTCATTCCTACAGCAATACCAGTTGCTCCATTAACTAATAAGTTTGGAAAACGAGATGGTAAAACGTCTGGTTCTCTTTCCGAACCATCATAATTATCGTGATAATCTATTGTATCTTTATTAATATCTCTAAGCATTTCAAGAGCTATTTTTGACATACGTGCTTCTGTATAACGCATGGCTGCTGCCCCGTCACCGTCTATTGAACCAAAATTTCCATGACCATCTACTAACATATAACGATAACTAAAATCTTGCGCCATACGCACCATAGATTCATAAATTGCACTATCTCCATGAGGATGATATTTTCCCATAACATCTCCAACAATACGTGCTGATTTTTTATATGCTTTATCTGGTGTAACACCTAATTCATACATTCCATACAAAATACGGCGATGTACAGGTTTTAATCCATCTCTAACATCAGGTAGAGCACGTGAAACAATAACACTCATAGCATAATCTAAAAATGAAGTTTTCATTTCTTGACTTAAATTAGCTTTGGTAAATGTTTCTTGTCTAATAAATTGTTCTTCTGACATAATCTACCTCCAATTATACATCTAAATTTTTTACATATTTAGCATTTGTTTCAATAAATTGACGACGTGGTTCAACTCTATCTCCCATTAACATATCTAAGATTTTATCTGCTTCAGCAGCATCATCAACAGTAACTTGTAACATTCGTCTATTTTCTGGGTTCATAGTTGTTTCCCAAAGTTGTTCCTTATCCATTTCTCCTAATCCTTTATATCGTTGAATATTTGGTTTTGGATTTGAAGACAATGTGCTTAAATACTCTTTTAATTCTTCATCACTTCCTAAATATTTAACAGTTTTTCCTTGTTTAACTTGATATAAAGGTGGTTGTGCAATATAAACATAACCTGCTTCAACTAAAGGACGCATATATCGATAAAATAATGTTAATAATAATGTTCTAATGTGAGCTCCATCCACGTCAGCATCTGTCATAATTACTAATTTATGGTAACGTGCTTTAGATACATCAAATTCTGAACCAAATCCAGTTCCCATAGCTGTAAATAAAGAACGAATTTCATCATTAGCCAATATTTTATCTAACGAAGCTTTTTCAACATTTAATATTTTTCCACGAATTGGTAAAATAGCTTGATACATTCTTGAACGTCCTTGTTTAGCAGATCCCCCTGCCGAATCTCCCTCTACAATGAATAATTCGCATAATTGTGCATCTTTACTGGAACAATCTGCTAATTTTCCCGGTAAATTACTAATTTCTAAGCCTGATTTTTTTCTAGTCACTTCTCTAGCACGCTTAGCAGCTAATCTAGCTTTTGAAGCTAAAATCCCTTTTTCTATAATACGACGTGCAACTTGTGGATTTTCTAATAAAAATTTTTCAAAATAAGCACCAAATAAACGTTCTGTAATTTTACGTGCATCTGAATTACCTAATTTTGTTTTTGTTTGTCCTTCAAATTGTGGATTTGGGTGTTTTATAGATACAATACACGTCAATCCCTCACGTACATCATCACCAGTTAAATTTTCTTCATTCTCTTTCAACAGTTTATTTTTTTTGGCATAGTCATTAATCACACGTGTTAAAGAGGTTCTTACCCCTTGTTCGTGAGTCCCACCTTCATGTGTGTGAATATTATTTGTAAAACTTAACATATTACTATAATATGTATCATTATATTGCAAGGAAACTTCTACTTGAATATCATCTTGTTCCCCTTCAATATAAATAGGATCATCAAATAAAACAGTTTTATTTTGATTGAGGTATTCAACATAACTATTTATACCACCCTCATACAAAAATTCATCTTTTCTTTGTTTATCTAATCTCAAATCCTCAATACTTAAACGTAACCCTTTATTTAAAAATGCTAGTTCTCTTACTCTTGTCATTAAACGATCATAATCATAAACAGTCGTTTCTTGAAAAATTTCTTCATCGGGAATAAAGTGAACTTGTGTTCCTGTTTCTTGCGTTTTACCCACGATTTTTAAATCGTATAAAACTTGACCTCTTTCATACTCTTGCTGATAAATATTTCCATTTCTAAAAACATTCACGCTCAATTTTTTAGATAAAGCATTTACAACAGAGGCTCCCACACCATGTAAACCACCTGATACTTTGTATCCACCGCCACCGAATTTACCACCAGCATGTAATACTGTATATACTGTTTCAACAGCAGGTCTACCTGTTTTCTCTTGAATATCAACTGGAATACCTCTTCCATTATCTTTAACGGTAATGCTATTATCCTCATTAATTGTAATTGAAATAGTTGTTGCAAATCCTGCAAGTGCCTCATCAATGGAATTATCTACAATTTCCCATACTAAATGATGCAATCCAGCACTGCTGGTTGAACCAATATACATTCCCGGTCTTTTTCTAACTGCTTCTAATCCCTCTAATACTTGAATTTGACTAGCATCATATTCATTTGCTAAATTCTTTAAATTTTCATCCATTGACATGAACACATCCTTCCTCTATATTAAACACTTTTGGTGTTTGAACAATATGCTTTTGAATACCTGCTAAATTAGTTGTTGTAATAAACGTCTGCCCTTTATTTTCAATTGATTTCAATAAATAAGTCTGCCTAAAATCATCTAATTCAGACAATACATCATCTAACAATAAAATAGGATACTCTCCAGTTATCTCTTTAAATAAATCTATTTCAGCTAATTTTAAACTTAATGCAATAGTTCTTTGTTGCCCTTGAGAAGCATACATTTGTGCATTTTTTCCATTAATATACATGAGAAAATCTTCTCTATGAGGACCATATAATGTTAAACGTTGTTCTATTTCTTTATGTTTATTTTTACGATATATCACTAAATATTTTTCAATTAGGCTCTCTTTAGTATCTTCACTTATGATTGAAATAGGTGTATCATAAACTAAAGACAATTTATCTTGTTGCATTGAAATATGTTCTGTAATTTTAAAGGCATAGTACTCTAATTTCTGAATAAATTGTAGGCGATAATACAATAACGCTCCTGCATGTTTTGCAAGTTCTTCTGTTAATACATCAAAATAAATAGGGTCTATCTGCATGCCTTTTAAATAACTGTTTCTTTGTTTAACAATTTTTTTATATTCAGATAAGTGGGCTAAATAGGTTGTATTCATTTGCCCTAATTCCATATCAATAAATCGACGTCTAAGATGTGGAGCACCTTTAATTAAACTTAAGTCTTCTGGTGCAAATAAAACAACATTTACATAACTAATATAATGGCTTAATTTTTTTTGTTCAATGTGTCCAATACTCGCTTTTTTTCCTTTCTGATGAACAATTAAAGAGATAGGAATAATTAATTCTTTTTTTTGTAAAACAGCTTCAAGGCGAGCAAAATCATTTTCCCATTGAATCACTTCTTTGTCATGAGATGTACGATGGCTTTTTGTCAAAGATAGAAAATAAATAGCTTCCATCAAATTTGTTTTTCCTTGTGCGTTTTGTCCCAAAAATATATTAATACCATCAGAAAATTCAATGAGTTGTTTTGTGTAATTTCTATAATGAACTAAAGTTAATGTTTTAATTTTCACACAATTGATATTTTACAATAAGTTGGGTTCCATCTTCTAACTCAACAATGGAACCATGATAAACTTTTTTCCCTCTTCGTTGCTCTAGTTCACCATCTACATAAACAACATGTTCAGACAAATACCATTTTGCCATGCCACCACTACTAATAATATCAGCATGTTTCAATAATTGCCCTAACGTAATAAAATTTTCTGAAATATTAATTATTTTTTTCATAATATTCTCTCTTTCACACAAATACTCTCTCTTAAATTATACACTATATATGCCTAAAAAGCAAAAAAACGGTGTTTTAAGCCGTTTTTTGTTTCATGAGATAGTTTATATTCAATTTAATTTCTAGTTCGTATAGGCGTAATTAATTGAATAAATTTATCTGCATCTTCATTATTTAGTTTTATTGTAAATGGTTTTCCTTCTTCTTGTAAACTAATTTCAATATCTTGACCATTAACAACTTTTAAAGCATCTTTCATATAATTTGGATTAAATGAAATTTTAATTGAATCACTTGTTAAGGAAATATAGTCAATTGTTTCTTCAACATACCCTATTTCTGAAGATTCACTAGATAAGGTAACTGTTTCTCCAAAGTGTAATGTGACAAAATCATTTTTTCCTTCTGAGGATAAAATAGATGCACGTTCTATTGAATGTAAAAATGTTGAAGCATTTAATACAAGTTTAAATGGATAATGATGCTGTAACAAACGCGATACATCTGGATAATTTCCTTCTAATAATCGACTATAAAAATATAATGTATCTGTCATAAACAATATTTTATTTTCAGAAATTGACATACTTACAGTTTCTTCATCATTTAATATTTTAGAAAGTTCAATTAAACTTTTTGCAGGTACTGTACATGTTTTTTCAAAACTATCATCAATATTTGGTAAATCTATAATTCGTCTACTCATGCGATGACTATCTGTTGCTGTAGCAATTAATTGTTTATTTTTTATCACAAGATAAATTCCTGTTAAAATTGGACGATTTTCACTCGTAGATGCAGCAATAACAGTTTGAGAAAATACATTTTTTAATAATGTTGTTGGTAATTGAATAGTTTGATAATCTTGAGCATCTATATTTTGAATACTTGGATATAAATTTGCATCAATACCATTAATTGTAAAAACAGATTTTTCTGATGAAATTTCAACTTTATTTTGACCTAATAATGTTAATGTAACTAATTTTCCTGGTAATTTTTTTATAATTTCACCAAAAAAACGAGAAGGCAAAACAATTTGTCCTTTTTGTTCAATGGTTAATTCATTTTCTTCTATTTGACTAGAAATAATCTTTTCAATAGAAATACTTGCATCACTACCTGTCAACAGTAAATCTTGTTCAGTTAATAAAAGTTTAATACCTGTTAAAATTGGAATAGTAGATTTTGATGTAACAGCTTTTTGTACATCTAATAAATGTTTTAGAAAAATGTAGCGATTAATCGTAAATTTCATGGTATCTCCTTTATAAATAAATATATTTAAAAATTAGTAATAGTAATAAGGGATGTGGATAATGTGTAAAACTCATATAAAAAAGAGTATTATATCGTTTTTTGTGTGGATAAATAATGTCTATAAATTGTGTAAAAAAGAAAAAGTTATCCACAATTAAAATTTTTGTTTTATTTTTTGAATGATTGAAATTAATTCTAAATCAGTATGTGTATCTATAGTTTGTTGGATTTTTTCACAGGCATGCATCACAGTTGTATGATCTTTTCCTCCAAATTCGTATCCAATTTTTATTAAGGAATTTTGCGTAATTTCTCTAGATAAATACATAGCAATTTGTCTAGGAATAACAATTTCTTTTGTTCTTTTTTTTCCTCGTAATTGATCAACAGATAAATTAAAGGCTTTTCCAACTTCAACTTGTATATCATAAATGCTTGCGATTTTTTTTGTTTCTACAGATGTGATGCCTTTTAAGGCTTCTGCAGCTAAAGCCGTTGTAATTGGACTACGATTTGTTACAGAATAAAAATTAACTCTATTCAACGCAGCTTCTAATTCTCTAACATTTGAATTTACTTGACCAGCAATATAAGCAATCGTATCATCTGTAATATCAATTTTTAAACTATTTGCTTTTTTACGTAAAATAGCTGTTCGTGTTTCTAAATCAGGAGGAGTAATATCAGATGATAAGCCAGCAATAAAGCGTGATACTAGACGATTAGGTAATTGTGGAATTTCCGATGCTAGACGATCACTTGTTAGAACAATTTGTTTTTTAGCTCCATATAAGGCATTAAATGTGTGGAAAAATTCATCGAGTGTTTGTTCTTTTCCTGCTAAAAATTGAATATCATCAACTAACAATAAATCAACTTGACGATAATTATTTTTAAATTGCTCCATAGCTCCATTTCGAATAGCTGTTGTAAATTCATTAACGAAATCTTCACTTGTAACATAACGGATAAGAGCATTAGAGTTGTTGTAAGCAATTTTATTCCCAATTGCATGCATAAGGTGTGTTTTTCCTAGTCCAGAACCACCATAGATAAATAAAGGATTATAAAATACCCCTGGAGCATCAGAAACAGCTAAAGCTGCTGCATGTGCCATTTTACTTCCTTCTCCAACAACAAAATTATCAAAAGTATAATTTGGATTTAAATTTAAAGTAGTACTTGTTTGAAAAGGTGTGGTTGCTTCAGCAATAAGTGAATTGGTTTGAGTTTCTAATAAAATATGAATATCTGCTTGAGAAGAATGTTCATTTAAAATTGATTTTGCTGAATTAATAAGCCATTCTTCCCATAATTCTTTCTGTGTATTATTTTTAACAGTAATTGTTAAAAGATTGTCTTTAAATGAAAGAGGACGTGCATCAACGGTGGCTAATTCATAGATATGTTGAGCATAAATTTGTTTTAAGCGTTGTGTTAAATTTTCCCAAATTTGTTCAAGCGTGTTCATGTCATAAAACCTCAGTCTTTAATAGTGTTAGAAAAGTATACCATAAAAGAGAAAAGTTATCCACATATATTATTTTTATCCACAATTTTTAAAACATGTGGATAATTTTTGTGGATAAGTATAAAAATAAAACAATTTTCCCATAGGTTATACACAATAAACTAAAGAAAATACACTGTTTCTTTTACATATCCACAATATAAAATCACAGGGTGTTATTTTGTGGGAAAATATGTGGAATGAGTTAAATATGAAAAATATTTGCGCACATTTTCATGTGGATAAATTTTAATAGCTCGAATTGTAAAGCCAAGTGCAACAGTACATGAAAAATACTAAAGTCACAGTCTATGTCTGTGTGCGACATAGTTGTTTTGTAATGGAATAGGTGTAACGGTCAAGGTATTAGCGTAGCGAGCCTTTACGGTTACACCTATTCTGTTATAGTTTATGTCGTTGCACACAAACGATTAAACATAGTATGAGGTGTATCATAGTCTAGTATACGTCTAGGTCTATTATTTAACGCATTTTGTATAGTTGTTATCATTTGAATAGGTACTAAATTAAATGATTTTCCCTTCGGTAAAAATTCTCGAATTAAACCATTGTGATTTTCATTAGTCCCTCGT
>NZ_SPPB01000005.1 GCF_004570605.1 Granulicatella sp. WM01
CACACAAAAGCGTTGGTTATTGAAGCATTTAATGGGGATATTTTCTTGAATATAGCTGACAACATTTATGCCACACGTTGTTTGTTAACACATGAAGAGCATTCAGCGGTGTTTGATTTGGGTGAGAATATAAAAAAAGAAAGACGCCAATACGTTCCACCACAATCACATCCTTGGAAACTGGCATCTTTCAAACGCTATCTCAAGAGTATTGGAAAAACTCTTGAAGAGTATCAAGACAACAAGCTTGCTTGATACTTTAATAGCATACATTATTTTGCCCTATAAGTGCAATGATTTTTTGAAAATCATTGCACTTATAGTGGCCCACATTTTGGGACATTTTCATTTTCGATTGACATAAATCTGTTTTTTAACCGATATGATACAAATAAGTAGTTAACGATAAAAAAGGCTTTAAATTGGATAATTAGAACTCTCAATTAAAAGCCTTTAAAGTCAATTGTTTAAAATATTTGCGATACAATAGTTTAGAATAACATGGTATCTTGTTTACATTTTTCCGTATAGTCGTAAGATTTGATACCTAAATAGAGTACTATTCCAATTAAAAGAATAAAGAAGATTATGCTTATCACCAAAGCAATTGGAATAGAAAATAGATGAATACACATAAACATAAAACTATGAGAAAGCAATACAATGACAAAGTTGATTAAAGTTTGAATGAATTTTCCAGTAAAACGTTCAAGGGTTAGTGGTTGTAAAATGCGTGTACGGATTAAATCAAATAAATCCATACAAAAAATTAAGCTTGTCCATAAAATAAAATCTGCCAATAAAAGATGATGATTAAATAATAAACTTAGTGAAAACATAAAGAAACACCCTATAGTATAAAATATAACGTGATAAACATGAATGGCTAAAGGATAAATCAATTTATAAATTGTTTTAATTGGCAATAATGCTAAATACGTGTCAGTAGTTAAAGGAGACTCGTTATTATTTATAGAAAATAGTCGAATGTACCCTGTAGCAATTAACATAGCAAATGCAAAAAATTGAGCATAAGAAGAATTGGACTGAATTGATTTGTTTACGGGAATCAATAATACAACCAAAATAATAACCCATTTCAGTAATGTTCCAAAACGGAGATACCAGTATTTTCCTGCACGTATCCATGCTATATCCAAAAGTACCTTTTCATTAGCATGTGTAATGTGTTTAGTTGTTCGCTGGAATTTTGGTTTGAGTTCAATCCCTTTATTTGAATACGCACGTTGATAAAGTGCCTCTATCTTTTGAACGGCTGCTAATTCTTCTTCATAGTAATTATAAGATGATGATTTTGCCCAGTAATGAGAGGCAATTAAGCTGATAGTTAATAAACTAGCAAATAAAATGGCGTGTGCTAAATGACCACTTGCGAGTGTACTCATTAATCCAACTACCCAGCCAATTAAGGGATAATAAAGTACAATAGAATTTGTCAACGTATTGATGATACCGATTTGTTGAATGGTTATAATAAGTAAAGCTATAAATCCTATAAATAATAATGGAATAGCATATTTAATAAGGCGAATCCATAATTGATGACTAGTCTTAATCACATAGTCTATATAACCCAAAATATAAACAAGATATAAAGAGCTAAAATAAATCGGTAAAATAAGAAGAGGGTGAACTAGATAACTTAGCGATACTTGTGAATAAAACGGAATATAAATTAATGGTAATCCGACTAGTGAAACTAGTGAAAGAACACTTTTTAAGCTCATAAACACATAGAATTGAAAGGGTGTGATTGGAGCAGGCATTAAAAATGAGGCATCAGATGCCCTAGCACCTGTCATATTCGATTTATATATACTAATCAGAGATAATCCAACGACAAAACTCAACATAAACAAAGGCATCTTTATGATGTCAAGCAATAGTCCAGAATGGAATTGATGACGTTCGATTGTAAAACTAAAGTATACTGTGATAATGAGTCCAATGAGCGAAAATAGCAATCCAGGTAATATTTTAAAGGCGTATTTTGGAAAGCGCAGAGCATTCTTAAATGTGAATAAAAGATAGCGACTATATAGTTTCATCTTCATCAACTCCTTTGCTATCGGAACAGCTATTATGATGTGAGAAATAAATATCTTCAAGAGACTGATGAGATTGTTCAAATTCATCTTTAGTACTTGTATAGACAAGTTTACCTTGATTTAAGATTAACACTTGATCCCAAATATTTGTGATACTGTCAATTAAATGTGTACTGACTAAAATAGCACATGTTTCCTTTAATGTAAGGAAGATATTTTTTAATTCTCGAATAGCATCTGGATCTAATCCAATCATAGGTTCGTCAACAATTAATACGCGTGGATTTAAAATTAATGCACAAATAATACTTACTTTTTGACGCATACCTTTTGATAGAGAGCCACATAAATCGTCTTTTTTTGTATGCAACTGGAAAAGTGTTAAGTAATGTTCAGCATCTTGTTCAAAGTTAGTAATCCCATAAGCGTAAGCAATAAACTGAAAATGTTGCCATACTGTTAATTCGTTATATAGTTCAGGAACTTCAGGAACATAGGCAATTTGGCGTTTCACATCTAGATCATGAATGGGCTTTCCATCTAGTGTAATATCTCCCTCATAACGAAGAAAGCCTACGATACATTTAATGATAGTTGATTTTCCAGAACCGTTTGGTCCTAATAATACGCTCAATTGTTTGTCAGCTAATGTGAATGATAAATCATTATTGACTAGATTTTTACCGTAACGTTTAGATACCTGAGAAACATTTAACATAAAATTCACTCCTTTTATGTGATAAGTACACACATATATAAAATATTATATTAAGTATAAACTAAGCAAAATGTGAAAGCAAGGAAAAAGTGATACAGTCAATTGTTCTAAGTGAGGTAATTAGTTGTCATGAAAAAAGTTTTTTTACAGACTATTCGTTTTAATGTTTAATCGTTTTGCTTTCGTATTGTGTGTCAGGCTACTAGGGGTATGAAACATAACTTAAAAACTAGAGTTGACAAAAAAGAAAATATCACGTATAATTAGCACTGTAGTAGTTAAAGTGCTAGCAGCTGTTGGTATAAAGTGCTAAAAAAGGTTAGGTGATTGAATGAGTATTGAAAAAATGACAACAATGATGCAAGACTCTTTAGCACAGGCACAGCAAATTGCCATTGTGCGTAAACATCAAGAAATTGACATTGTCCATTTGTGGAAAGCATTTTTGACACAAGGACATTTTGTTAGACAATTATATGAAGAATTAGGATTAAATAGTCAGGCGTGTCAACAGTTCTTAGATACAGAACTAGATAAAGTTTCTGTTGTAGAGGGAAATACAGTACAGTATGGAAAAAATATTGGACAAGCACTATTTCAATTATTTGCACACGCTGAACATATACGAGAAAAATTTGAAGATGACTATATAGCAACAGAAGTGGTTGTATTGGCGTTATATGAGATGACACATCATGTTGTTAAAACATATATAGAAAAATATGTGACAAAAAAAGCAATGGAAGAAAGAATCAAACAGATGAGAGGAGGAAGTCGTGTGGTATCACAAAATCAAGAAATGCAATATGAGGCATTAAAAAAATATGGAGTAGATTTAATTGAAGCAGTTCGGAGTGGAAAACAAGATCCAGTCATTGGTAGAGATGAAGAAATTCGTGATGTTATTCGGATTTTATCACGCAAAACGAAAAATAATCCGGTACTAATTGGAGAACCAGGAGTTGGGAAAACGGCAATTGTAGAAGGGTTAGCTCAACGTATTGTGAAACGTGATGTTCCTGAGAATTTACGAGATAAAGTGATTATTTCTTTGGATATGGGATCACTCATTGCTGGAGCCAAATATCGTGGAGAATTTGAGGAACGTTTAAAAGCTGTTTTAAAAGAAGTTAAAGAGAGTAATGGGCGTATTATTTTATTTATTGATGAAATACATACAATTGTAGGTGCAGGTAAAACAGAGGGAAGCATGGATGCTGGAAACTTGCTGAAACCTATGTTAGCAAGAGGAGAACTCCATTGTATTGGTGCAACAACACTAGACGAATACAGAGAAAATGTTGAAAAAGATAAAGCGTTAGAAAGACGTTTTCAAAAAGTTCTTGTTCAAGAGCCAACACTTGAAGATGCCATTAGCATCTTAAGAGGATTAAAAGAACGTTTTGAAATTCATCACGGTGTAAACATTCATGATAATGCACTGGTAGCAGCAGCTGTACTATCTAATCGTTATATTACGGATCGCTTTTTACCGGATAAAGCGATTGACTTGGTAGATGAAGCCTGTGCCACAATTCGAGTTGAATTGAATTCTATGCCAACAGAATTAGACCAAGCTATTCGCCGTTTAATGCAGTTAGAAATTGAAGAGGCAGCATTGAAACAAGAAAAAGATGAGGCAAGTAAAAAACGTTTAGCAGACTTAAAAGAAGAATTGGCATCATTACGTGAAACAACACATGCTTTAAAATTACGCTGGGAAACAGAAAAAGAAGATGTGAATCAACTTAGTGTAAAACGTCAAGAATTAGAACAAGCTCGTCACGAATTGGAACGTGCTGAGGCAGAATATAATTTAGAAAAAGCGGCCATGTTAAGACATGGTAAAATTCCAAGTCTAGAGCAAGAGTTAAAAGAACTTGAAACAAAACAAGCTGAACAAACACATGGACGCTTGACACAAGAGGCAGTCACACAAGAACAAATTGCTGAAGTTGTCGCACGTTTAACAGGCATTCCAGTAACACGATTAGTGTCTGGTGAACGTGAAAAACTATTGCATTTAGATGAAACATTGCATCAACGTGTGATTGGTCAAGATGAAGCTGTTCAGCGTGTTGCTGATGCAGTGTTAAGAAGTCGAGCAGGCTTGCAAGACCCTAATCGTCCTATTGGTAGTTTTCTATTTTTAGGGCCAACAGGCGTAGGAAAAACGGAATTAGCTAAGGCTTTGGCAGAACAATTATTTGATAGCCAAACTCACATGGTCAGAATTGATATGAGTGAATATATGGAAAAACATACCGTGTCACGTCTAGTTGGTGCCCCTCCGGGATATGTTGGTTATGAACAAGGTGGGCAGTTAACAGAGGCGGTACGTCGCAGCCCGTATACGATTGTCTTATTAGATGAGATTGAAAAAGCTCATCCTGATGTTTTTAATATTTTGTTGCAAGTATTAGATGATGGGCGACTAACAGATTCTAAAGGACGAACAGTTGACTTTAAAAATACTGTCCTCATTATGACAAGTAATATTGGTTCGCATCTTCTACTAGAAGGTGTAGACAGTCAAGGAAATATTTCTGAGGACACGCAAAATGAGGTCATGAACTTGTTAAAAGTTCATTTTAAACCTGAATTTTTAAATCGTATAGATGATACTGTTCTCTTTACTCCATTGCATCAAGGGGTTGTTAAAGAAATTGTCACCAAATTAATCAATGAGTTAAAAGAGAGATTAATGCAACAAGATATTGATTTAGATGTAGATAGTTCTGTTGTTACTTGGATTGCAGAGCATGCGTATAATCCTATGTATGGTGCTAGACCATTGAAACGCTTTATTACAAAGGAAATTGAAACACCTTTAGCTAGAGAAGTGATTCGTGGTAGCATAAGTAGCGGACAAGCTATTCAAGCCATTTTAAAAGACGGGCAAGTGATTTTTGGATAATTACAAGAAAAATGATGTTGAGAAAAATCGGTAAATATAAAAGCTAAAATAGTGGTTCTATAATAAATAGGGCTGATGGCGAAAGTCCATTAACCCTATTTTTAGGTATTAAAATCAGGTTCTATGTCAAATAGTATACTTGACTAGTTGTCAACTGGTTATAAAAACAGCGTGAAATGACATATCGTTTCACGCTGTTTTTGTGTACGACGAGCATTGTCGTACGAAAAATCAATCCTCGCAAAACGAGGACTGGTTTCTTGCTTAGATTATTATTTTGATGACATGCGTGAAAGGTTGATTGAATTGCCGTGTGCTAAACGGCATGCACGCTGATGTGAGAGGTGCTAGACATTATCCCTACTCGATTAACTTAGTAAGCATGTTAAACAAAAGTGTACAATAAATCGTGGTAGTAAATAAAAAGAGTTCACTAAAACGATTGCTTTTATATTATTAAATGAAACACAGTTGTTTTTTACCAATATAAGTTGATGAACATCTGGAAAATAAATCAGCCGTTAAAAGTGGAAAAACAGAATCAATGCATTGTACTACTTATAGACGTAGAAGATAATTTATCTAATGGCATGCAAGCCATGGCAGTTGCACCTGTGATTGATGGGCAAGTAGATATATCACAAATAGTTATTGCCTATGCCGGAACGAATATATGGGACGGTGGCAATGATTTTGACACAGATCTACAAAGTATTGGATTAGGAAACAACTTAGTAATGCTAAAAAGTTCCATTGATTACAAGTCTATTTTAGCAGTATTATGTTGATGGAATAGGCTTTTTTTTAATTGGAGTATGATATAATAAAGTTGTGATGATTATTTTTATTAAAAGATAACTTAGGAGAATGCGTATGAAAAAGATACTGGCATTATTAGCTATTGTAGTTTTATTTATAGGAGGATGTCACATGATGAATAAGAAAGAAACGTTAACAAAAGAACAACAGGATAGTATAGCTCAATATGTAACAAATAATTATGAGAATATAAAAAAAATAGAATTCATAGAAGCGACAAAAAATAATAAGACGGGTTTTAATCGGATGGTTGCAGTGGTAAACGATAATATTTGGATTTCTATTCAAATAAATAGTAAAACCGAGGAAATATCATTAAATCACTTAGCATCCAAAAATAGTGGTTTATTTTTGAAAAATAAAGAGAGTCAATCAAAAAATGAATCTATACAAGATATTTTAATAATATATTTAGGAGAGTCTAAATGATGGTTACAGAAAAAGAATATGTAGGAATTGCCGAAGATGTTTACTCTGTAGATTCGAAAAAAACAAGTTCGCCATATCAAAAAGGTGACAGAGTTGCGGGTGATAAATTTGAAATTATTGAAAAAGTCGAAGATAACTTAGAAAACGGTATGCAAGCCATGGCAGTTGCACCTGTGATTGATGGACAAGTAGATACATCACAAATAGTTATTGCCTATGCTGGAACGAATATATGGGACGGTGGTAGAGATGCTGACACAGATATACAAAGCATTGGATTAGGAAACACTACAGTAATGCTAAAAAGTTCCATTGATTACAAGTCTATTTTAGCAGGATTATGTTGATGGAATAGGCTTTTTTTAATTGGAGTATGGTATAATAAAGTTGTGATGATTGTTTTTATTAAAAGATAACTTAGGAGAATGCGTATGAAAAAGATAGTGGCATTATTAGCTATTGTAGCTTTATTTATAGGAGGTTGTAATATGATGAATAAGAAAGAAACGTTAACAAAAGAACAACAGGATAATGTAGTTAAATGGATATCTAGAGGGTATGATGTAAATGTTGTTGAATTTCTACAGTTATCAAAAAATAACAGTACAGGTATTTATTTACTTTCCATTCGTCTTAATGAAGACACGACGTTAGAAACAACAATTCCAACAGATAGTCTTTCTGAATTTAACAATATGTATGGAACAGTGGGACTAAATCCCCGAGGAAAATTTCAATATTTGGAGCGTTCGGAATGGTTCTTAAAAGATAGTGATGTCAATATATCAAAAATAGTAGTGCATTATTTGGAGAATTGACGATGATTAGTGATAAACATAATAAGTGGTTAGCAGAGCAAGTATATTGGGTAGAACAGAATAGAAATGATGTAAAGTATCATCCTAAAAAGGGAGAAATTTATGATTTTGATCCCAAAACCCCTACTCTTGGACAATTTCATGTTATAGACGTAGAAGATAATTTATCTAACGGTATGCAAGCCATGGCAGTTGCACCTGTGATTGATGGACAAGTAGATACATCACAAATAGTTATTGCTTATGCTGGAACGAATATATGGGACGGTGGCAATGATTTTGACACAGATATACAAAGCATTGGATTAGGAAACACCTCAGTAATGCTAAAAAGTTCCATTGATTACAAGCCTATTTTAGCAACATTATGTTGTTAGAATAGGCTTTTTTTTATTTGAGTATGGTATAATAAAGTTGTGATTATTGTTTTTATTAAAAGATGACTTAGGAGAATGTGGATGAAAAAGATACTGGCATTATTAGCTATTGTAGTTTTATTTATAGGAGGTTGTAATATGATGAATAAGAAAGAAACGTTAACGAAGGAACAACAGGATAATGTAGTAAAAAATATAGCTAAAAACTATGATATAAAAAGTGTAGATTTTATATCTTTTTCAAAGGATAAAAATACGGGTACGTACCATTTGTTGTTTCGAATAAATGATAACTCTGTGCAAACGGGATTATCTGCAAATAAAATTGAAGAATATGGTACCAGTATGGATATTGGATTAAGCCCTGTGGAAGATTTTGAATATTTAAAGAGGAGAAATCCTGTTGACTATGGAAATATAGATGTATCAAAAATTGGAATTAAATATTTAAAAAATTGAGGAAATAAAGATGGAAGATATAAAATTAAGGTGGTTATCTGAGAAATCGTATTGGGCAGAGAAAAAAAGAACGGATGTAGACTATCATCCAGAAAAAGATAAAAATATTTTTATGACGACAAGAATCAACATTTAGGACAATTTCAGGTTATAAAAGTAGAAGACAATTTAGAAAACGGTATGCAAGCCATGGCAGTTGCACCTGTGATTGACGGACAAGTAGATACATCGCAAATAGTGATTGCTTATGCTGGAACGAATATATGGAACGGTGGTAGAGATGCTGACACAGATATACAAAGCATTGGACTAGGAAACACCTTAGTAATGTTACAAGGTTCTATTTATTGCATTGATTATAAGCCTATTTTGGCAACATTATGTTGTTGGAATAGGCTTTTTTATTGGAGTACGGTATAATAAAGTTGTGATGATTATTTTATTAAAAGATGACTTAGGAGAATGCGTATGAAAAAGATACTGGCATTATTAGCTATTGTAGTTTTGATTATAGGAGGGTGTAGTATGAAAAAAGAAACATTGACAAAAGAGCAGCAGGATAATGTGGTGAAAAGGATTGTTAGAGGATATAATATTAAATCAATTGAATTTATTAGTTTTAGTAGGGATAATAAAACAGGTATGTATCATTTAGTTTATGTTATAAATAATAATGAACAGTATAAAACAGGGCTATCGCTCAAAGAAATATCCAGATTTAATAATTCAGAAGATGGAATTGGAATGAGTCCAACTAATATTTTTGATTCTTTTAAGAGAAAAGAACCACTAGAAGAACTTGATGAGGAATTAAAGAAAATAAATATAATATATCTTAAGGAGTAATATATTATGATAACAGATGAAATGTACAGTAAAATTTCAGAAAAAGTTTATTGGACTGAGAAAAAAAGATTAGATGTTCCGTATCATCCACAAAAAAATATGATTTATAAGTATGACGATGATAAAGATACTTTAGGACAATTTCATGTTATAGACGTAGAAGATAATTTATCTAACGGTATGCAAGCCATGGCAGTTGCACCTGTGATTGATGGACAAGTAGATACATCACAAATAGTTATTGCCTATGCTGGAACGAATATATGGGACGGTGGCAATGATTTTGACACAGATCTACAAAGTATTGGATTAGGAAACAACTTAGTAATGCTACAGGGTTCTATTAATAAACCCGACACATTAAAAATAGTTGACACACAACCTAAAACGGCATTAGCTTTTGCTGAAGAGATTCGTAAAAAATACCGCAATTCAAAAATTACAACAACCGGTCATTCATTAGGAGAGTCTTTAGCAATGTATGTGGCATTGAAAAACGGTTGGAATAATGTAGGATTTAACGGTCCAGATATTTCTAATATGATATCTAAAGAAGAAATTGAGTATATGAAAGCTAATCCTAAGCAATTTAGAAATTTTAGAAATTGGTATGATTGGTTAGGGGGAATTGTCGGAGATACAACCAACTCAGCTTTACATCTTCATTATGGATGGGGATTGTATACGCATAGTCTATCGGATTGGAAAACAAATGATGCAGGACAAATTGTTTATGCTAATGGAGAAGTGGTTGATCCTACATTATCAGATAGGATAGATATCAATGCAGATGGAAAAATGGATATTCTATTGAATGATATAGACGTAAAACCAAGAAATTTATTATCACAAAATGATTATATAACATCTAGTAAAGATATTATTGTTAATCCAGATTTATTAAATACACTAGCAGACAATTTGAGTGCACGGATTCAGGAAGACTTGATGAAAATGGCTAAAATTTGTCAATTATGTATTGAAAAAAATCAGAAGATTAGTAAAGATTTTGAATCGAGAAAGCAACAAATTAGTGAAACTATTAAAGAATTATTTAAATCAGCAGGATTAGGAACAGTACTTCATCATCTAAATGAATCTGTAGCACCTAGTATGAATAAAAAATATTTATTTGATGAAGGGAGACAAACGCACTCACTACTGAACCCGTTTTTAAATAGTCAAACCCCTTTAATTAATGGAACAGCACCATATTATAGCTATTATAAAATTTTATTAGATCAGTATATAATGTTGTTTCAACAAAATTGCAGTAAATTATGGGAACAAGTTAATAAAGAAAAAGTGATTACTAGTATGTATAGTTTTGCCGGAGAACAAAGTTTGTTAAATTCATGGCATATTATTGAAAATGCAGTGCAACAATTATTAAAAAGTAGCGATGAATTGTTTGAAGGAGAAGGATTAAGACTTGGTAAAAAAGATGGGATAAGTGATGCCTTAACTAGTGTATTAGACATTATTTATCAAAATACACTGGAATTATGCCAAGGGTTGTTAAGTGTTGTTGAATTAACTAAAGGGATAGCACACCATTTTGAACAAGCAGACCACTGGTTAGGTGCTCAACTGAAAGAAGGAAAATTTGTAGGTGAAATGCCTACACTTAGGGTGCCATCTAATTATACAGCTTATTTAGAAGAAGATGGTGTATTTGATGATGTAAAAGATGTGTTACAAGCATTTGATAGACAAGTAGAACAAAGAAGTCGTGACTATTCACGAAAAGTTGCACATATTTTTCAAGAAGCTATTGGAAAATTTGAGGCTGGTTTGCAGTTATGGGTAGATAATGGGCGATCTTTAAAAGAAAGTGTTTCACGTATTAAGAAAACTTACGAATTATCTGTTTATATACAAGAAAAAGAGATCACAATAGATAGTGATGGAAAGCATCAATCTAGTCTTACTACGCGTTATTGGGGGAGAGTAGAAAGTCTATATCCCTCATATACTAGAGAAATCATTCAACAACTGGACACTACTATAATCTCTACTTTTGATCGCATTCAAAATTGTATTTGGCAATGTGATAAAGCTAAAGGACAATTACAACATCTTGATAGCATATTAAAACCAATAGTAGAAGAAGGTGTATATAAAGCATTTGATTTAGATGAGATTGTACAAGGACAGAAAACAGTATTACAATTGGCAAGACGCTTGAGTCAAGAAATTGACCATGTGGCACACGTGATTACTGGAGAAGGTCTGAGCTCACAATCTATTGACGTGTTAAAACATAAATTACAGGACACTAAACGGTTGATTGACTATTATGCACGATTTGTGGGGGATTGTTTTGGAGATAATGAATATACGACACCAGGTGAAGTGTCATCATCTAGCAGTCGTTTTAGTTTAAATACACCATTACCTTATTAATTTGAATGATTCTCTTGGCTTTATTTAAGCAGTGTTGCTTATCTAAAGTCTTTTTTTATTTCAAAAGAAAAAGACTCACTTAAATCATCTTAATTTGTCCTTTGTAAAAGTAAATAGTAAATTGTAGAAAAATGGTAAAATAATTAAGAAAAGTTGTGATAAAAACAATACGATATGAAGGGTTCAAAAGAGAAAATAATGAAGTGTTCTTAATATAGCCTTAATTAAAAAATTAATGAAAAAGATATGGAGGAAAATTGAAATGATATAGTGATGGAAGATAAGGTTAAAATATAAAAAGTGAAATATTTTATTTATGATAAGTGAGATTGATTAGAATACATGTACTAAATGTAAGCGCATCATTTGTTAGGCATGAAAAAGAACATATATTGTGTTAAATAAGTTTTGTAAGATTTAGCGTACAAAATCATTTACATTTTTAAAATTATTGATATGATGTATATATAAAATAAACTATTTTACGATATGTAAAGAGGATATATGAACATGGAAGAAAAAGTCATTAATTTTAGAAGTTGTTTTGATGTTATTGGTCCAATTATGGTAGGTCCGTCTAGTTCACATACGGCAGGTGCTTTGCAAATTGGATTGATGGCAAGGGCTCTGTTAGGTGAGGAGCCTAAAAAAATGATTTGTGTTTATTATGAATCTTTTGCACAAACGCATAAGGGACATGGGACAGATTTTGCGATTGTTTCAGGTATTTTAGGATTTAGTGCAGATGATACACGCGTACCTGACGCCTTAGAAATTGCTGAAAATAAAGGACTGAAGATTGAATTTATTGAAAAACAAGAAAATAGTCCAGTAAATCATGCTAATACGGCTGATATTTATTTATATGGAGAAAATAAGTCTATTCGTCTAATGGGAGTGTCTGTTGGAGGTGGAGCGATTGAAGTGCGGTATTTTGAATTAGAGGGCCTTTGTGTTCATGTTCAAGGTACGCTTCCGATTTTGATTGAACGACTAGGTATTCAGCGTGACTTAAAAACATTATTAGAAAGTCATGGTATGATTATCAATAATAGCCAAATTGTTCAAAATGATATGGTTTCTTTTCAAATTTTCGAATTGCGGACACTTCTTTCTCCGACCTTAAAGGCAATATTAGCTGATTTTCCACAGCTTTATATGTTGGCTTAGGAGAATGTACATTTATGTAGAGTTTTTCTTATGTTGAGAGTGAGTACTTAAAGAAATACAAGGATAGTATCAGAGTAGTATCTGTGTGTGTTAGGGTTAAGTTATTTGTCATGAAAAGATTAATTGAAGTGTGTGCTTACTAAATGAAGATAGTATACAATGGTTGGTACATACGTAAAGAATACATTTTTATGTATATAAATGATAACCTCTGTTATTTATGGGCAAAAAATAGGGTAAGCCTATTTAAAAAATAAATACAAGGAGTTTAAAGGAGATATATAGTATGTATATGAGTATCAAAGATATTGTTGATACGGCTGAACGAACAAATAAAAGTATTTCTGAATTGATGATAGAGCAAGAAATGAGTGTTACCCAAAGAAGTAGAGTGGAGATTTGGGAGCAGATGGAAAAGAATTTATTAGTGATGAGGGAAGCTGTTCAAAGAAGTTTAACCGGAAAAGGTGTATTTTCTCCAACAGGATTGACTGGTGGAGATGCTGTGAAAATGGCAAATTATCGTAAAAAAGGTAAGACATTATCAGGGGATAGTATTCTAGCAGGCGTTCAGTATGCTTTAGGAACAAATGAAGTAAATGCTGCAATGGGGGTTGTTTGTGCCACTCCAACAGCAGGGGCAAGTGGAACTATTCCAGGGGTCATTTTTTCGATTTCAGAAACATTAGATTTGACGCATGAACAACAAATTCGTTTCTTGTTTACATCAGCTTTGTTTGGAATGGTTGTGGCTAATAATGCTATGATTTCTGGAGCAATGGGTGGTTGTCAAGCAGAGGTTGGCAGTGCGAGTGCAATTGCTTCAGCGGCTGCAGTTGAGGCTAGTGGTGGAACGCCTGAACAATCCGCAACAGCGTTTGCTATAGCAATGGGTAACTTGCTTGGATTAGTATGTGATCCAGTAGCGGGATTAGTGGAAATTCCATGTGTTAAACGAAATGCTATTGGTGCAGGGAATGCACTTATTGCAGCAGATATGGCATTGGCAGGCATTACAAATGTTATCCCTGCTGATGAAGTGATTGATGCCATGCGTGAGATAGGGCAGAAAATGCCTAGAGAATTTAGAGAAACTGGGATAGGTGGTAGTGCAGGAACACGTACAGGGATTGATATTAAGATGAGGATTTTTGGTAATCCTTGTCATGTAGAGAGTGATTTTGTAGAGTAAAAAGATGTTTAAATATTATTTTCCATAAAAATTGTGGAGAATATGTTTGTGATAGGTAAACAAAAATTCATAAATAAACTAAAATGGCTTTAAATCAGAGGTGTCTATCTCTTTGATTTAAAGCCATTTTTTATGTATTAGTTATGATTAGGCAATAAAGATAATGTGAATGTTAATTCTTTTGCATGTAGTAACTCTTCATGAGATAATTCATGTACAACAGTATTGTCTAATAACGTTTGTTGAACAAACTGGTAGTGTTCATAGTTGTTTTCTGATTTAATAACAAGAGGTTTCTTAACATGTGGGAAATAAAGTGTTACTTTATCAAATTGAGGAATACCTAATTGATAAGTAGCTTTACCTGGACAAACTGGATAAAATCCTAGACTGGAGAAAATATACCAAGCTGATAGACTACCATTATCTTCATCTCCTGGATACCCTTTAAAATCAGGTGAAAATGTGTGCGTTAGCAATTGCTTAATCAACAAAGTTGTATAGTCTTTACGTGTACTCCAATTAAATAAATATGGAATATGGAAACTTGGCTGATTAGAGATTGCTAATTGTCCAAATGGAGTTTGAGAAAATTCACTCATTTCGTGAATTTCATATCCATAGTTTTGTACTTCAAATAAACGTTTTTCTTGGCATAAATTAACTAAATAGCGTGTTAATTCATTAGCTCCACCTAATAACTCACGCAATCCGTCAATGTCATGGAAAACAGATAATGTTGCTTGGATTGCAGAGCATTCTGCATAGTCCTTGCCCCAGGCGTATTTGGAAAATGTTTCTCTGAACTGACCATTTCTATTCTTAGCACGAATAAATCCTGTTTCTTTATCGAATAGTTGGCGATAACTTAAACTAGATGTGGCATAGCGTTGGTAAATATCTGTTTGATGTAAAGATTTAGCGACTTGGGCGATACACCAATCGCTGTAGGCATAATCTAAACTATGACTGACACTTTCATTATAATCTAATGGCAAATAGCCCAATTCTTGATATGTTTTGCTACCGTGTCGGCCATATAGTCCGTTTGGATATTCTGTTGTACTTGTATGTACCATTGCTTGTAATAATTCCGGCATTAAATCAGGTCTAATGTGTTTTGCACAGGCATCTGCTAAAACTCCATCAACCAAAGTTCCTGGCATGATTCCACGTTCATCTGGAGATAACCATTTAGGTAGAAAGCCTGTGTCATGGTAATGTGTTAAAATACCTTCTAAAAATTGTTCATAGTAATCTGGGTAGATCAGTGAAAATAGTGGATATGTCGTACGGAATGTATCCCAATATCCATTATTCGTAAAGAATTTTCCAGGTTTAACTGTTCCACTTTTCGTATCTAAATGAATTTCTTTTTTATCTTCAGTAATTTCATAAAACGTCTGTGGGAATAATAAGCAACGATATAAACAATGATAGAACATTTTTTTTGCATCTGTTTCTTTATCGTGTACATGAATACGTTGTAATAGACTATTCCATGTTTGTGTAGCTAATGTCTGTTGTGTTTGGAAATCATTAATGTGGTTTAAATTGACTATAGCTTGTGCGTGACTGATAAAAGAAGTAGCTAGTTTAACCTCAACATCTTGTGTATCAAAATCTACACGAATATGGATATTATTGCCTTCAAAATGGGCTTTGCTAAGATGCGTATCTTCAACTAATTGGGAAAATTTGGTTATTGGATGATTAAATTGTAAGACAATATACATTGCAAAATTTTCCATTTGCGTTTGGCTGGCGTTATACAGTGTCACGGCAATATGATAGTCGTCTAACTGACGATAAGAAGATTTATCTGGAGCAAAAAAGACAAAGCCACTATTCAGGTGTTGGGAAGTCATATGAATGTTTGCACCATACATGCTTGGAACAAGCGTTGTTTGTGTACGGAAGCGATTAGAAAAAATACTTAACTGATCAGGGCGAAATACTGCTTGGTCGACTTGATAGCTACTTTGACGATGAAATAGGCTATCACGCTGAAGTGTTCCTGTAACTGGTGTGATTAAAAATTGTGAAAAATCACTTAGCCAAGGGCTAGGTTGATGTGTCAAACGAATCCCTTGATACGTTGATTCATGCGGATTAAAAAACCAGCTTCCATTTGTATCGGTTGTTTGTAGTGTAAAATAATTCATTCCAAAAGGTACACCTGTAAGAGGTAATGTGTTACCGTTTGAAAAACTATGGGAATTATATGTGCCATAGCGTGTGTCAATTGTTGAAACAGTCATTGTAACATCCTCCTTAAAATTTATGTTTATATGCAGTTGGGTATAAACTGCATAATAATGGTTACATGCTCTTGGGACACTATTTAGTAGTCTTTTCTAATTAGGGACATATTTTTGTTAATTTTTTTAGCATTATAAAAAGTAAACCATTGTATTTGATAGTTCTATGAAGGATGAATATCCTTAATTTTCCTTTCTAAAATACCACGATAACTAGCGATATATATGCTCATTATAGTATAAGAATAGTGGGATAAAAACTATTTGCATAGGATTGACCATATTAGTGTAGAAAGTGACTTAATTTGTGTATCATTTTAATTTATCGCTATAAAAGCCGATAATATAAGGGGGTTATAATTTGAAAATTTGGTTTTAATAAATTTGTACACCACTATAAATTATTGACGGCTTGTTCGAAATAATAAAAGGCTTGTTTCTCTCTATCTTTACTAATATGACCGTATATGTCCATAGTCATACTTAAAGTAGTATGTCCTAATCTATGTTGCAATTCTTTATACCCAATACCTGTATTAAGCAATAAACTGGCATGTGTATGTCTAAATGCGTGAGATGCAAAGGAGGGGATATTGAGTTTTTTGATGTTCCTTTGTAGTTGTTTGTGATTTGCTACCATTTGAGTAAATTGTTTTGTTTCAGTAGAAAAAACATTAATAGGATTCCCTTTTCCTAAAGATAAAAAAGTAATGCTTGTTTACGAAGGATAATTCTTGCTTGTTACTATTATGTTCTCATGTTATAATAGCACAAAGAAACCTATCATATAGCGTTTTTATAAATAAACCACACTCAAACTTTTGTCGGGGAGAGTGTGGTTTTTGCTTGTTTTTTCAATAAAAAATAGCGGTTCTATAATAAATAGGGTTGATGAAAAAAGTTCATCAACCCTATTTGACATAGAACCAAAATAGCTATGTACTGCTGTGGTCAGTCAGCTAACGTGGTTGACTTTTTTATTTTAGAAAATTAAGATTAATAAGATAAATCCTTTTCATCAATCTCTACTTTGTTTCTAAACTAAAAAAAACCGTTACTTAAGATTACTTATTGCATATCGCGCTTCTGATTCTGTAAATTTTTCATAGATAAGTTGATCATACAATCCTTCGTCAGAAAACGATGAATAATCTAGATATTCCTTTGCCTTTTTTAATGCTTGTGCATTCCAATCTACCTCTATATTTTCAACAGCAAAGCGTGCATCTTCATCAGAATATTTTTCGAATTTTAGCTGTTCTATTAGACCTGCTTTTGAAAATGAAGTATATTGTAAGTAAGATTCAGCAGTTTTTATTGCATTTTGTTGCTGACGTGTTAGGTTTGTTTTTGTTGTAGCTACTGTAGTTTCTTTTGATGTTGTACTAACGCCAGAAGATGTTGTTGCACCACTTGATGATTTTGGAGAATCAGGTGCTTTATTACATGCTACTAATAAAAACATAGCAACAATTACTCCCATACATTTTTTCATTAATATCACCTCCTTTCAGTATTTTTATCTCCTCTAATATTCTTTAAATTCTAATTCCTCCATGCTTTTTGTTATTCCCTCATAAAAATTTATCTTTTTTGTTATTCGCACGCTACACCGTCGCCATCTCTATCAAGATGTGGAGCGTAACCAGGTTCTCCTCTGTGGATAGGGGTAACTCCAGCTGCTTTAGCTTCTTTACAGTTTTTGTAATAGACTTGTCTAGGTGCTGCTGTTATTGGTTGTGTTTGTTGTACAGTCTGCTGTACGGTTTGCTGTGTTGCTGGAGCTTGAGTTCGAGCTGGCTCAGTAGCCTGTACTTGAGTAGTAGGAGTTTGTGAGACTACTTTTTCGTCTTTAGGTTGTTCAGTACCTTGTTTATATGACTCAATTTCTTTTTTTAATTCTTTTATCTCGCTATCTCTTCTGTCTATTTGTTTTTTCCATGTTTCTTTGATATCTTCATATTCTTTTATATAGTATTTAGCTTTACTTTCAGCTACTTCTAAATCTTTTTCAAGAGATGACATTTTACTATAAGCCAATTCATTTGTTTTATTTTGTGCTAATCCTGAAACACAAGACACAAGAAAAAGCCCACTTAAAACAACAATAATAACATTCTTTTTATCTTTAAAAAGTTCTAATATTTTATCTTTCATAATATTTCTTCTTTGTTTTTGTGTTTTCTGATTAAATCATATTGTAATTATCTAACTTTTTATGAATCTTGTAAAGTTTTTTTGCTATTTTTATTAAAATATTTTCTATATTTAAATGAATTTATGACAGCCAGAATCTCTTTTAGTCCATTTTCGTTTAATGTTAGGTTACCATTTATATTAAAATGCGATTTGCCTAACATGCATCTCCTTTGTTGCTGATTTATAAAATGTTTATTGAAATATACTTCTCTTCGAATTCATGGGGATTGCATTTTTTCATATTCAAGAATATTTCAAGATTTTGTTCAATAAGATTTTAAAATAATTTTATTTCCTAGCGTTTAAATTTTATGTAGTTTAGTCTATGACTTTATGAACGGTAAATGCATTGAAACAGTGTAAATTCAAAGAAATAGACACTAAATTGTCAAGTATACGTAAATCTTTCGTTTAATACATGTAAAATATATCAGTTTTATCTTTTTAATTCTTGTTTTTTTTGATAAAATGAATGTATTAATTTGAGGAGGACATGATATGAAATTCAAAAAAACGTTGTTAAAATATGTGACATTATCATCATTATTTTTAACACCAGTTTTAGATAGTACACTTGCTATTCAAACCATTTATGCTCAAGAAGCACAAGTTTTATCTGTAGATAATTATTTAGCACAAGGTGCTGATGCTACAAAGGGGCAAATTATTACTGTAGAAGGGTACATTACAGGGAGTTTGCAAAGCCAAACAGCGTATGGGAAAGTTAAGACAAACATTGCTCTAGGCAACAGTCAATCGGCTAATGCAGTAGATACTGTTCCTATTCAATTGCCAAGTGGCGTATTACGTTCTCAATACAATAGTGTAGATAATCCATCATTAATTGGGAAAAAAGTCCGCATTACAGGTAAAAGTGATACATATTTTTCAAGAGCAGGTATTAAACCCATTACAAAATTAGAATTTGTTGATGAGGAAAGTGCTGCTCCTGAAACAGAAAAACCAGAAACTAATTCCTCAACAAGTGTTACATCATCTGCAATCCCTATTTCGACATTAAGAACTAGTGAACAGCAACAAAGTTATACTGTAAAAGGAAAAATTATTAGTGTTGTGAATGGTTGGGGAGGACAAGGTTTCTATCTTGTTGATGACTCTTCACAAGGGATATACATATATCCTAAACAGGCATTAGGGTATACATTAGGTGACGTTATTCAGTTGACAGGAACATTGAGTAGTTATAAAGGTGAATTGCAACTGACAACAATAACAGAGCATGCATTACTAAAGAACACCTCAATAGAAACGGTTACTAAAACGGTTCTCATTCCTGAATTAAGTGCAGATAAGCAGTCTACTATGGTTAGATTAGAGCATGTAAGTGTTGGAGAGATTTCAAGTGATAGTTATGGAACAGCTACATTTATGCTTATAGATGAACAAGGTAGAGAAGTTCAGGTTCGTGTAGATAATAGAACAGGCGTAAATGCTACTCAATTATTGAGTAAAATAGATAAAGGCGATATTATCAATTTGACCGGAATTTTATCTACATACGATAATCAAAATCAAATTAAACCTTTTGATTTATCACATATTGAAATTGTAAAAAAGGCAGATAAAGAAACAGTAACTAGTAGCTTGAAAATAGGAAATATTCAAGGTGAAGGGCATGTGTCCCCTTATAATCAGCGTGAAGTAACAGTTAAAGAAGTTGTCGTCATTTCTGTGGAAAGTAGTTCACGTTTTTATGTACAAGATGTTCAACCAGATGATAATGACAAAACATCTGATGGTATTAGCGTATTTAAAGCAAATCATAATGTATCTGTTGGTGATGTTTTAAGTATTCAAGGAATTGTAAATGAATATTTGGGCAATGGGTATACAGAGAAAAAACAAACTGATTTGACAATTACTGAAATTAGAGCAAATCAATTAACGAAAACAGGACAAACAACAGTCCCAAATCCAATTATTTTAGGTGTAGATAAACAGGTTCCAACAGGCAGTATTGATAATGACGGCATGAGTTCATTTGACCCACAAGAAGACGCCTTAGATTTTTGGGAATCTATAGAGGGAATGCTTGTTGCTGTAGACAATGCAAAAATATTAGGCCCTATGTCACACAAAGAAGTTTATGTTTTACCAGAAAATGCAACAAGTCCATTAAATAATGTGGGTGGCGTAAGTTTAGCTTTAAATGATTTTAATCCAGAACGTATTCCATTGTTGTTTAAAAAAGGAGCGTTTGTTGTGAAATCTGGTGATCGTTTTTCTGGACGTTTGATAGGTCCGGTGTCATATAGTTTCACAAATTATAAAGTATTAGTGGACGATACAAAGCAGGTACCAACTGTTGTTTCTGGGAAAACTCAGCCAGAAAAAACAACCATTCAAAAAGAAGAGGATAAATTGACGATTGCCTCTTATAATATTGAAAATTTCTCGGCAAATGTTAAAACAACTTCTCAAGAAAAAGTAGAGCGTATTGCACGATCATTTGTTGATGACTTGAAACAACCTGATATTATTACATTGATAGAAGTCCAAGATAATAATGGGCCAGATAATGACGGAACAACAGATGCAAGTCAAAGCGCACAACGTTTGATTGATGCAATAGTATCTCAAGGTGGACCTAAATACATTTATGTTGATATTGCCCCAGAAAACAATCAAGATGGTGGTGCGCCTGGTGGAAATATTCGTACAGGATATTTGTATAATCCAGAACGTGTGTCATTATCGAATAAGCCAGTCGGAAAAATTGCCACTTGGAACAATGGAGAATTAGCATATAGCCTAGCTCGCCTGAATCCAGAAGATAAAGCATGGACAAATGTGAGAAAATCATTAGTTGCTGAATTTGAATTTAAAGGAGAAAAAATTGTGCTTATTTCAGCACATTTAAACTCAAAACGTGGCGATAATGGACTATTTGGTAAAGTTCAGCCTGTAACGTTTAAGTCAGAAGAAAAACGTCATGAACTAGCCGAACAGCTTAAACGCTTTGTTGCGCAAGGGCTTGCTCATCAAGCTAATATAGTGATGTTAGGTGATTTCAATGATTTTGAATTTACAGAAACATTGCACATCATTGAACGCGCTGGGATGACAAATTTGGTAAGCAAACATGATGAAGCAGATAGATTTTCTTATTTCTATCAAGGGAACAATCAAAGTTTAGATCATCTCTTAATTAGTAATCATCTATTGAATAGATATACATTTGATATGGTGCACGTCAATTCTCCGTTTATGGAACAGCATGGCAGAGCTTCGGATCATGATCCACTTATCGTGCAACTACATCTAAAAAAAGACACGACTGTGCCAAATGATGAGGATGCTAAATTGCTGCCAATAACGCCTGTAAGTGATGAGCAAACATCAACTGATAAAGACAATAATCAAATAGAAAGCGCACGAATACAGTCTGATAAAACAGAAAGTATGCAAACAACGATTAGCCGAAGTAGTCAATCAACAACTACTGAAACAACGATTAGTCGAAGCAGTCAATCAACAACTACCGAAACAACGATTAGTCACAGTGGTCAATCAACAATGACTGAAACAAAAGTGATTAAAGGTAACGTATTGCCATACACAGGAGAGGTTTCAGATACTACGTTAATCGGGGTAATTTGCCTAAGTTTAGCTTTAGCGTGTATTGTAATTATGGTATATGAGCGTAAAGTGGATTGTTAACACTTGAAAAAAGATAAAGTAAACTGAGAAAAAATCAGTTTTGTAATTGAAAAAAAGTAGTCATTGACTTGATATAATAAAAATAAAAATCGTGTTGGTAAACAGAAAAGTTTGCTAACACGATTATTTTTATATGGTGAAATGGAGTAAGTTTGTTGTTTGATGAATATAAAGTGATGACCTTTCACAAAAAGATGCGTAAAAGCAATGCAGGAAAAAACTCAGATGTTTGCCTTTTCTAAGAATTTTAAACATGATAGCACATTGAGAAGTGTCATGTACTATGAATATTAAATACTTAATATCGCAATCTACAGACATGATTAGTTTTTATATAAAAAAATTTCTACTCTGTTTATTGATTAATAGTATTTGGCGAAAATTTAGTTATGCCATTTCATCAAAATGGTTATTTTGGTATAAACAAAAAAGTCCATAGCTAGAAATAGGGTTTAGTATTCAGTCTTATCATCAGTCTAATACGCATATCCACAATAGTATGAAGCAAAATAAAAAGCACCACGTATGTGGTGCGTAAATATTATTGTAAACCGTATTTTTTGTTGAATTTGTCCACACGTCCGTCTGCTTGAGTGAATTTTTGACGTCCTGTATAGAACGGATGAGAATCTGAAGAAATCTCAACACGGATTAATGGATAAGTATTGCCATCTTCCCATTCAACAGTTTCGTTTGATGATTTTGTTGAACCAGATAAAAATTTAAATCCTGTTGTAGTATCCATGAAAACAACAGATTGATATTTTGGATGGATATCTTTTTTCATGTTTATTCGCTCCTTTTGCCCTGAATTATTTGCTAAAACAGAGTTATTTCTTGTTTCAATATAAAATTTAAACAACATTTAGATAATACCACGTAATATAAGGAATTGCAACTAAAAATAAATAAATCTCGGAAAATATCTTTTATCAATGCAAAACGGGACTGGACATTGTAAAGATTTTGTAAAGTATTGCACTATTTTTTGCGTAAACTCTATTTTGAATGTATAATTAAAGTAAACTAAAAGTAAGGGAAACTAAGTATGTGTGCTTAGTCAGGGGAATTATGTCAGAAAAATTAGCAATAAATCATAAAAAATGTAAGGAAAATAAATTAGGTAAACAAGGAAAAATTATTGGTATTGTTGATATTGGGTCAAATACAATTCGATTTAATATTTATCAGGTAACTACTCAAAAACGAGCACTCTTGTTTACAAAAAAAACATTTGCAGGATTGTCATCTTATATTGAAAATCACGTATTACACAAATCAGGGGTTAAAAAAGTTGTTAAAACGTTAAATAACTTTGGGCAAGTATTTCATGCCTTTAATGTTGATGAAGTATTTGTATTTGCTACGGCTGCATTGAGAAATGTGAATAATTCAATAGAAGTAGTCAAAAGCATCTATGAACAGACTGGTATTGAAGTACACGTGTTAACAGGAAAAGAAGAATCTAAAATGGATTATTTTGGCGCATGTTTAGAAGTTGATGTTAAAGATTCGTATATTATAGATATTGGTGGAGGATCAACAGAAGTGATTACTTGTCAAAATTCAAACTATAGTGACGGATTTTCTATTCCTTACGGATCACTAAATCTCTATAAGCAACATGTTAATGCAATTTTTCCAACAAGGACGGAAGCTATCCAGATAAGACATTTGATAAGAAAAGAGCTAGAGAATTCTCCACTTAAACGATTAAATATGACAACTTTATACGGTATTGGTGGCACAATACGTGCTAGTGGAAATTTAATTTCTGAATTGTACTATACGGATAATCATAAATATTTTTCTAAAGAACATTTAAATCATTTAATTGATGGATACATCAATCAAGAGGGTAAAGTATTAAAAACGGCACTTCAAGTTGCTCCAGATAGATTACATACGCAAACAGTCGGCATGCTAATCTTAGATGAGGTCATGGCATATTTGAATATTCATGATGTCCATGTGCTGAAAAAAGGTATTCGAGATGGGTATCTTGATACTGTATTAAAGCAATATTATTAATAAGGGAGTGGGAGTATGGGGAATGACTATACATATACACAAAATAGAGAAATATCGTGGCTGAAATTCAATGAACGTGTTTTAGAAGAAGCACTAGATAAAGATGTGCCATTATTTGAGAAATTGCGATTCATTCAAATTTTCTATTCAAATTTAGATGAATTTTGTATGATTAGAATAGGGTCTTTGTCTAATTTAGAAAAGGAGCACAGTAAAGATAGAGATAATAAATCAAATTTGATAGCAAGCGAACAAATGGATTTGATTTTTGATAAAATCCATTATTTGTATAGAAAAAGGGATAAGATTTTTAAAGCTATTGAAAAAGAATTTAGAACCAAAGGAGTCTATCATTTAGAAGTTGATGAATTGACTAAAAGTCAAATTAAAGCCTTGTCTACTTATTTTGAAACGGTACTTGTCCCTGCTTTAAATCCACAAGTTATAGGAGTAGATCACCCATTACCGTTTTTGGAAAACAAAAAAGAGTATATTTTATATGAATTACTCTCAAAAGAAACAAAGACGAAATATGCTATTTTGCCTATTCCTGATAGTTTACCTAAAATTATTCCGTTAAAATCAGATATTGGTCATTTCTTTATGATGACATCTAAAGTTATTGATTATTTTTCTGAAGAGTTTTTTAAAAAGTATAAAATAGTGTCTAAAACATTATTTAGAGTAACACGTAATGCGGATTTATCTGCTGATGATGAATTGGATTATGATGAAGATGATTATATTGCACACATGAAGAAAATTTTGAGTAAACGAAAGCGATTGCAAGCTGTTCGTATAGAAGTTAGCGAGTATCTTTCCGATAAAGTGAGGCATTTTTTAACAAAACATTTAGACCTTCATGCTAAGCAAATTTTATATAGTCGTAGTCCTCTAGCTATGGATTATGTGTCTGAATTAAGAAAAAGCCTTTCTAATGAATTTTTTCAGCAAACAACTTTCCCAACGCATTTTCCACGAACAGCCAAAGACTTAGGGTTAGGATCACATGTGATGAAAAAAGTTAGAGAAAAAGATGTGCTATTAAGTTATCCTTATGATAGTTTTGAGCCTTATTTGAAATTGCTAGAGGAAGCATCAGAAGATGCACGTGTTTTTTCTATTCAAATTACGATTTATCGTTTAGCAAAAAATTCTAGAATTATTACACATTTGCAAAAAGCAAGGCAGAATGGCAAAGAAGTCACGGTCATTATTGAACTAAGAGCAAGATTTGATGAACGGCATAATTTAGACAATGCTAAAATCTTATACGATTCAGGGTGTCATATCATTTATGGAATGGCAGGATATAAAGCACATTCAAAAATCACATTGATTACTTTAAAAGAAAAAGATAAATGGAGTTACATTACGCAAATAGGGACAGGAAATTATAATGAAACAACTGCAAATTTCTATTCTGATTTTTCATTGATTACAGCAAATCAAAGAATTGGAGAAGATGCTAGTGCGTTTTTTAAAAATTTTTTAATGGGAAATTTACACGTCCATTATCAAGAGTTGTTGCAATCACCACGAAATTTAAAAGACAAATTATTAGAAGAAATTCGTATTGAAACAACAAAAAAAGAAGATGGATATTTATTTTTTAAAATGAATTCATTAACGGATAGAGATTTTATTGATGCCATTAAGCAAGCAAGTCAGCAGGGTGTAAAAGTTAAACTTATTATTAGGGGGATTTGCTGCTTATTACCGGGTATTCCGGGAAAAACAGATAATGTGGAAGTCATTAGCATTGTAGGTAGATTTCTTGAACATGCAAGAGTATATATTTTTGGAAAAGATGCATCTTCACGCATGTACATAGGATCGGCAGATTTAATGACACGTAATACTGAAAGACGAGTAGAAATTTTAACGCCTATTTTAGACAATGAGATTAAGGCACATATTTTAACCTTTATGAATTTACAATTTTCAGATAATGTAAAAGCTAGACGCTTAAAAAGTAATGGTGATTATGAGCGTATTCTTTCGGAAGAGCAGCCTCCATTTACTGCACAAAAATATTTAATGGAACATGCTTTGAGTACGTATCGCTCAAAACCATCAAGTTTTTTTGAAAAATGCTATCAGTTTTTACAAAACATGTTGAAAAAATAGTCGTTCTGTCCATTTTTGTGGTATAGTATACGTATTAACGATATGGAGGACTATTATGAGTGAAGTTGCTGTTATTATGGGAAGTTATTCAGATTGGGAAACAATGAAATATGCATGCGAAATTTTAGATGAGTTACATATTTCGTACGATAAGCAAGTTGTTTCTGCACATCGCACCCCTGATTTGATGTTTGAATTTGCACAACAAGCTAGACAAAAAGGTTATAAAGTGATTATTGCTGGAGCAGGGGGGGCTGCACATTTACCTGGAATGGTAGCAGCTAAAACAACATTACCTGTTATTGGTGTTCCTATTAAATCTCATACTTTGAATGGTGTGGATTCCTTACTGTCCATTGTACAAATGCCAGGAGGTGTTCCTGTAGCAACGATGTCTATTGGAAAAGCGGGTGCTATTAATGCTGGATTATATGCAGCACAAATACTTAGTGCATTTTCTTCGGATATTGAGCAACGTTTAGAAACTAGACGTTTAGATATGAAACAACAAGCGATAGAAAGTAGTGAACGTTTATATGATTAATCCATTCCAACAAACAATCATTGGCATTATTGGAGGAGGACAGCTTGGAAAAATGATGGCGCAATCTGCCAAGAAACAAGGGTATCGTGTTATTGTATTAGATCCACAAATTGATTGTCCAGCCTCTCAAGTGTGTGACCAACATATTGTTGCACAGTACAATGACAAAATAGCTTTAAAGCAATTGTCTGATTTGTGTACGGTTGTGACGTACGAATTTGAGAACGTTGATTGCCAAACTATTAAAGAAGCGATTGATGAACAAAAGTTTCCACAAGGGACAAAAGTATTAGAAATTTCTCAAAATCGCTTGTTTGAAAAAGAATTTTTAACACGGTGTCACATTAATATTGCGCCTTATCAAGCGGTTTTATCTCCACAAGACTTAGACAAAGCCATTGAAAAAGTAGGATACCCATGTGTGTTAAAAACAACTCGTTTCGGATATGACGGAAAAGGGCAAATTGTGTTAAAAGGTATAGAGCAATTGCATTCAGCAAGAGAGCTAGCACAACAATCAGAATGTGTCTTAGAAGGCTGGGTTAATTTTGAAAAAGAAATTTCACTTATGATTAGTCGGAATATAAATGGCGAATGTTCTGTTTTTCCTGTGAGTGAAAATCATCATCGTCATAATATTTTGCATACATCATGTGTTCCTGCACGCTTAAATGAGGGAGTAGCTGCTAGAGCAAAACAGTATGCTGAAGTCATTGCAAATGAATTACAATTGGTTGGTACGTTAGGGATTGAATTTTTTGTTGGTATAGATGATAAGCTATATGTGAATGAGTTAGCCCCTCGTCCGCATAATTCAGGACATTATTCCATTGAAGCATGTAATTTTTCTCAGTTTGATGTATCTATTCAAGCGATTTTAAATTTACCTATGCCTAATATTACATTGCATTCTCCAGTTGTGATGATTAATGTATTAGGTCAACATATTGAGAATGTATATCGTTTGAAAGCACAAAAAGCAAATTGGCATTTTCATGATTATGGTAAGTTAGAAAGTAAAGAAAATAGAAAAATGGGGCATATTACGATATTAACAAAACATATTGACGATACGCTGCTGGCTATTAACAACACGCATATTTGGGATTAATAAGGGATTTGGGGTATAGTAGAGGAGAGAGGAAAATGAAAGGAAGTAAACCAAGTCATAAAAGAATGATCTATACAGTAATTGCTTCTTTATTGTGTGTTACCATTGGGATAAGCGTATTACTCATGCGTTCGTTTGAAACCTATCCGCATTTGAAAGAGGCTAATCGTGTATATAATGGAACAAATACGCATGTGAATGATAATAAAAATATAATTGTATCCGTTGCGATGGTAAATATTCTTGATGATACGCATCAACAAGTGGATTATTATCTTGCCTTAACAGAGGATAAGTATTTTGTTATTGTTGAATTACCTAAGGGAGATCAAACGTTCAATACATTAAAAAAAGATAATTTTAATGTGTTAGATAAACCGTATCAACTCGTAGCACGTCAGAAAACATTAGATGCATCAATGCAGAATAGTTTAAAAGCACGTTTCTCAAATACATCTCTTAAAAAGAGAATGAATATCCATTCTTTAGTGTCTGTTCCGGCGTTTCATGATTCTCAATTGAGCTTGTTAATCATTGGCATTAGTACACTTACGCTTGGAGTATTAGGATGTGTAGCTTGTGTGATAGGGTGGATAAAAAGTAGACAATCCTATCGTTTATTATGTGGCATTTATCCTGAATTGCAGAAAGATTTTTCGTCGATAAAAACGAATTCAGCATATTATGATGCAACATTGGAGATTAGTGTGTATAAACAACATCTTATATTTATGAAAAGAGGTGTGCAGTGTTTTAATTTGAGTCAAATTGAGGAACTGGAATATCAGATAACATCTGTATTTGGTGGTGGAACAAAGGTGCAAGTATATTCTTTTCTGCTGTTAGTCAATACATCAACCATAGAAGTGTCAGATAAAAAACTGGAAAAAGTATCTATTTATCAACAAAAATATAAAGATGCTTTTCATGCTAATCTTCAGGAATTTTTGGGATTTATCGCTGGACATTACACGCACATTAAATTAGGGAATTTAGAAGATTATAACTTGGATTGTGATACACAGGTCGTCCCAAACGATAGTGAATGTGTTAATGTAGAAGATAATCCTAGTATGCAAGGAAATAGAGAAGATACGCAGTAGATTAAAAAAGTATTTAAGCATCATCTGAATGATATGTTTAAAACTGTGAGAAAACAACGTTCATAACTGTTGATTTCTCACAGTTTTTGTTATTTGGAAAGTTTTTCCTGTCTTTTTTCTTGTAGAGACAGGATATGATGAGGGGGGAAGATCTTATCATAGTAAATATTAAAAGGCATACAATTTTCTTCAAAAATACTTTAAATTAAAGAATGTCCAAATAATATAAAATGTTGCTAGGCTGGAAAAATATGTGTATTGATATGTTTGGGTAAAGATTGCGAATATAGGGCAAATGTAGAATACATTTAGGAATAGGCTATTTTTGTGATATAAAAACTATGTTTATAGATGAATTATTTAATGTGGAATGCCGTATAAATAGAAAGCTATTTTTATCTGTGAGTTGGATTAAAAAATGGGAAATGTTTGTCCTTTTTTATGAAAAGTCTTTAAATTATTTGCCTTTTGCATTATAATTAGTGTGTTAAATAATAAAAAAACGAATAATAAAAAATAATATGGTTTAAATAGTTCGTAAAAGGATAAGGTGATAAAGTGGATAAACGTATTTTTGTCAAGAAAAAAGAAGCGTATAATCAAGAGTCGTATAAGTTAGCTGAACAGTTGAATGAAACGTATAAATTAGGGTTAAAAAAGGTTGATGTTTATATTGTGTACGATATTTATCGTATTTCAGAAGAAACATATCAAAAGGCAAAGACATCTGTTTTTGCAGAGGTTATGGTAGATGATGTGTTTGAGGAGCTTGACTTACAAGAAGGGTATTATTTTGCTTATGAAACATTGCCTGCACAATACGATCAACGTGCTGATAGTGCTAATCAATGTTTGTCTTTATTAGATACGCAAACAGAAGCATACGTACGTAGTGGGAAAGTCATTGTGTTTGATAGACAATTATCGCATGAAGAATTGCAGTACGTTTATCAAGAATTGGTTAACCCAATTGAGTCACAACAAAAGGATATGTCACGATTATCTTTTTCTATTGATTCAACACCTAAACCTTTAAAAGATTTGACAGGATTTAATCAATTTGATCAAGATGAGTTACAATCTTTAAAAGCCGAATTATCTTTGGCAATGACGATTGAAGATTTGGTGTTTATTCAAAACTATTTTATGACAGAACATAGAGATCCTAGTGAAACAGAGTTAATGGTTTTAGACTGTTATTGGAGTGATCATTGTCGCCATACAACGTTTGAAACAGTTTTAGATGATATTACTATTCAATCTGAATTGTTCCAACAGGAGATGCAACAGGCTTTTGATACGTATGTATCTATGCGTGAGGAGTTAAATAGCCAAAAACCGATTACTTTAATGGATATGGCAAGTGTTGTTGGAAAATATCATCGTGCTGTCTTAAAAGACTCAACAATTGAGGTGAGTGAGGAGATTAACGCTTGTTCTTTCTTTACAACTATAAAAAATAACGGTGTAGATGAAAAATGGTTAATTCAATTTAAAAACGAAACGCACAATCATCCAAGTGAGATTGAGCCGTTTGGTGGAGCAAGTACCTGTATTGGTGGTGCTATTCGTGATCCGTTGTCTGGGCGTAGTTATGTGTATCAAGCGATGCGTATTTCAGGAAGTGGAAATATTTTACAAAAAAGAGAGGAAACTTTAGCGTATAAGTTGCCACAAGTGAACATTTCAACAGGTACAGCTCATGGGAATTCTTCGTATGGTAATCAAATTGGTTTAGCAACAACGTATGTGCGTGAATTATATGATGATAGTTATGTAGCTAAACATATGGAAGTCGGGGCGGTTGTAGGTGCAGTTAAAGAGGGTGCATTTAAACGTGAAAGTCCACAAGCAGATGATATTGTTATTTTAATTGGTGGACGTACTGGACGTGATGGTATTCAAGGAGCAAGTGGATCGAGTATTAGTCATACGAACCAATCGTTAGAAACAGCTTCAAGTCAAGTCCAAAAAGGAAATGCTCCAGAGGAAAGAAAAATTCAACGTTTATTCCGTAAGCCAGAAGTGACAACATTAATTAAAAAATGTAATGATTTTGGTGCTGGAGGTGTTTGTGTAGCTATTGGAGAGCTTGCTGAAGGAATTGAAATTCATTTAGATAAAGTATTGGTAAAATATAATGGATTGAATGCAACAGAATTAGCAACTAGTGAATCGCAAGAGAGAATGGCAGTTGTCATTGACCCTAAAGACTACGACACATTTATTCAAGAGTGTGAAAAAGAAAATATTGAGCATGCACATGTTGCAACGATTACGAATAGACGACGTTTAGAAATGTATTATCATGGACAAAAAGTTGTTGATATGGGAGCAGATTTCTTAGCTACAAGTGGGGTTAGACAACATGCTAAAGCTTGCCTAGTAGATAATCATGCTGGTAATCCGTTTGAAGATAAAACTATCAGTAAAGAGGCTATTTTGTCTGAGTTAGCATCTTTAAACGTGACATGTCAAAAAGGTTTAGCACAACGATTTGATTCGTCTGTTGGTGCAACTACTGTATTAATGCCATTTGCTGGGAAACATCAGTTAACGCCGGTTCAGGCTAGTGTTCAAGCATTACCAACATTACATTCAACTAGTGATACGGCAACTATTTTGACGTATGGATTTATTCCTAAGTTATCACATTACTCTCCGTTTTTATCTGCTATTTATGCAGTTTTAGAATCAGTAGCTAAAGTGTATGCAGTGGGTGGAACAAAAGAAAGTCTTTATTTCTCATTCCAAGAGTATTTTGAGAAACTTGGAAAAGATGCGAAAAAATGGGGTAAAGTGACACAAGCCTTACTAGGTAGTATTTATGCCCAAGCAGAAATTGGTCGACCAAGTATTGGTGGAAAAGATAGTATGTCAGGTTCATTTAATGAGTTAAATGTTGTTGAAACTTTAATTTCTTTTGCGTGTGTACCTGTTAAAATTGCTGATGTGATTACACCAGAGCTTAAACAAGTAGGAAATGAATTGTACTATATTCCAGTTATTAAAGATGAACGTGGGTATCCAAATATTAGTGCAACATTAGAACAATACGAGCAAGTACATCAGTACATTAAAGACGGAACAGTTGTGTCGGCTTATGTTCAAGATGAGGGAAGTATTGTGGCTAGTTTAGTGAAGATGGCACTTGGAAATGGTCTAGGATTTACAGTTAAAAAAGATAGTATTTTAAATTTTGAGCCAGCATCTTTAGTGGTAGAGGCAGTAAAACCATTGCCGTTTGAAAAATTGGGTGAAGTGAGCCAAGATATTTCTGTTAATGGAATCACGTTCACTGAAGATGAGGTTTATACAGCGTATACGCAAACGTTACAGTCTATTTATCCGCTTTATCAAAATGAAGATAAAGGAGCATGCGAAAATTTAGTGCAGCCTCAATCTATTAAACGTTACTATCCAGAATATGTGGAGCATGTTAAAGTGGTTATTCCTGTGTTTCCTGGAACAAACTGTGAGTATGATACAGAAAAAGCATTTATTCAGGCTGGTGCCTATCCACAAACTGTTGTTATTCGGAACAAAAAAGAGCATGATATTGAGCGCTCTATTGATGCATTTGTTCAAGCCATTCAAGAGGCACATATCATTTGTTTCCCTGGAGGGTTTTCAAGTGGAGATGAGCCGGACGGTAGTGCTAAATTTATCGTGAATGTGTTGAGAAATGAACGTGTGAAAGAAGCTATTCATAACCATCTAGCCCAACAAAAATTAATTTTAGGAATTTGTAATGGATTCCAAGCCTTAATTAAGTCAGGATTATTGCCTTATGGAGAAATTAAACCGTTACAAGATAGGGATTTGACATTACATCATAATGTAAGTCATCATCATATTTCGACAACTGCTCTAACACGAGTAGCAAATACAAATTCTCCATGGTTACAAGACTTTACATTAAACCAAATTCATGAAGTGGTATTCAGTCATGGAGAAGGGCGTCTTGTTGGTCAAAATATCGAACAATTTAAACATTTAGCGGCTTTCCAATATTGTGACTTTGACGGGCAAGCAAGTATGCATGGCAAATTTAATCCGAATGGTTCTGTGTATGCTATTGAGGGACTAATTAGCGAAAATGGTTTGATTTTAGGAAAAATGGGACATAGTGAACGTTACGGAGAGCAATTGTATAAAACAAATACGATTAAAGGAACACAGTCTATTTTTGCCAATGGTGTGAATTATTTTAAAGGAGAGGGGCAATAAAGATGAAACTACTATATGAAGGTAAAGCAAAACAATTATTTGAAGTGGAAAATGAGCAAGAGATTTATGTGCATTATAAAAATAGTGCCACAGCTTTCAACGGTGTAAAAAAAGAAGAATTTGAGAAAAAAGGTGTGTTAAATAACACAATTAGTGCATTGATTTTTGAGCATTTAGAAAAGAATGGTGTTCGCACCCATTTTATTAGAAAAGTAAATGATACTGATCAAATTTGTCAAAAGGTAACTATTATTCCACTAGAAGTTATCACACGTAATCTTGTTGCCGGATCCATGGCGAAAAAATATGGGTTAGAAGAAGGCAAAAAATTAAGTCAACCTGTTTTTGAGTTGAGTTATAAAAATGATGAGTTGGGTGATCCTCTTATTAATGATGATCACGCTATTGCACTAGATATTGTGACACAAGAAGAACTGGCCGAAATTAAACAACAAACCCATCGTATTAATACAGTATTAAAAGATCTCTTTTTACAAGCTGGGTTGGTGCTGGTCGACTTTAAAATTGAATTTGGCAAAACACATACAGGCGATATTATTTTGGCAGATGAAATTTCTCCAGATACATGTCGATTATGGGAAGTGAATACTGGTGAAAAATTAGATAAAGATCGCTTCCGTAGAGATTTAGGTTCTGTTATGGAGGCATACGAAGAAGTATTAGGGAGATTAGAACATGCGAAATCTTAATGAAGAATGTGGTGTATTTGGTGTTTGGAATCATTCTAATGCCAATCAAATAACCTATTTTGGCTTACATAGTTTGCAACATCGTGGGCAAGAAGGTGCAGGAATTGTCGTAAGTAATGGTGAACGTTTAACAGGGCATCGTGATGAGGGCTTAATTGCAGAAGTTTTTAAAGATAATGCTAAATTAGACAAATTAACTGGAAATGCTGCTATTGGTCATGTTCGTTATGCGACGTGTGGAAGTGGTGGTGTGCATAATGTTCAACCGTTTTTATTCCATTTCCATGACATGAGTGTAGGGATTTGTCATAATGGAAATTTAGTTAATGCAACATCTCTAAGAAAATCTTTGGAAGAAGATGGTGCAATTTTCCATTCGTCTTCTGATACTGAAGTAATGATGCATTTAATTAGACGTAGTAAAGCTAGTACTTTTGAAGAAAAATTTAAAGAAAGTTTAAATGTTGTAAAAGGTGGATTTACTTATTTAATGCTAACTAAAGATGCGTTATACGGAGCAGTAGATCCGAATTCATTGCGACCTTTAGTAATAGGACAGATGAAAAATGGAGCATACGTGGTTTCAAGTGAAACATGTGCGTTTCATGTTGTTGGTGCTAAATATATTCAAAGTGTGCAAGCTGGTGAGTATGTCGTTATTACCAATGATGGTATACGTACGGAAAAATATACTACAGACACTACTGTAGCTATCTCGGCTATGGAATATGTATATTTTGCACGTCCGGATTCTAAAATTGCAGGTGTTAACGTCCATACATCACGTAAAAAGGCAGGACGCTTGTTAGCTAAAGAAAGTCCTGCTGTGCAAGCTGATATGGTTATTGGTGTGCCAAATTCATCATTATCTGCTGCTACTGGATATGCTGAAGAAAGTGGATTACCTTATGAAATGGGATTGATTAAAAATCAATATGTTGCTCGTACATTTATTCAACCAACGCAAGAATTACGTGATCAAGGTGTACGTATGAAACTTTCTGCTGTTGAAGATGTTGTTAGTGGAAAAAGTGTTGTTATGGTTGATGATTCTATTGTACGTGGTACGACAAGTAAGCGTATCGTACAAATTTTAAAAGAAGCAGGTGCTAGGGAAGTACATGTGAGGATTGCGTCTCCAGAATTTTTATTCCCTATCTTTTATGGGATAGATGTATCAAATAGTGCAGAATTAATTTCAGCTCATAAAACTGTTCAAGAAGTATGCGAATATATTGGTGCAGACTCTTTAGAGTTTTTAAGTGTTGAGGGATTAATTGATGCTATTGGCTTAACGTTTGATGCACCATATAAAGGTTTATGTATGGAATGTTTTACAGGAGATTATCCAGCCGGATTGTATGACTATGAAACGCGTTATTTAAGTGGATTAACACCAATTCAAAAAAATTATTTGGCGAATCATAAACAATATTTTAACAGAGAGGGGAAACAATATGTCTAATGCGTATAAGAGTGCAGGTGTAGACGTTCATGCCGGATATGAGGCTGTGGAGCGTATGAAAAAACATGTGCAAAAAACAAATCGTCCGGGAATTATGGGAGCTCTTGGAGGCTTTGGAGGAGTATTTGATTTATCTAGTCTACAATATAAACAACCGCTCCTTGTATCAGGAACAGACGGTGTAGGGACTAAATTATTGTTAGCCATTCAGCAAAAAACATACAACACAGTAGGGATTGATTGTGTTGCCATGTGTGTGAATGATATTGTAGCCCAAGGTGCTGAACCGTTATATTTCCTTGATTATATTGCCGTTGGAAAAAACCAACCACAAATGATTGAAGATATTGTAGAAGGTGTTTCACAAGGATGTATTCAAGCTGGTGCGGCATTGATTGGTGGAGAAACTGCTGAAATGCCAGATATGTATGCACATGATGATTTTGACTTAGCTGGTTTTGCAGTCGGTGTTGTTGAAAAAGACAAACTTATTGACAAAGGGCAAGTTAAAGCTGGAGATGTTTTAATTGGGTTACAATCTAGTGGTATTCACTCAAATGGTTATTCTCTAGTTAGAAAAATCTTTTTCAAAGACAATGATTATACATTAGATAGCCAATTCCCAGAGTTGAGTCATTCTTTAGGGCAAGAGTTACTCGTGCCAACACGTATTTACGTAAAAGAAATTTTAGCTTTACATCAACAAGAGTGTGTACATGGTGTAGCACATATTACAGGAGGGGGATTTATTGAAAACATTCCTCGTATGTTGAGTGATGAATTAACTGCTAAAATTGATATGGATAGTTTCGAGATTTTGCCGATTTTTAAAGTGATGCAACGTGTCGGAAAGTTAACACAAACAGATATGTTAGGGACTTTCAATTTAGGTATTGGTATGGTTGTAGCTGTTCCAAGAGAAAAATTAGAACAGGCTAAAGACATCTTGAAAAATAGTGAGATAAAACATTTTGTTATTGGAGAAGTGATTGACAAAAATCAACCTAGTCAGTATGAGGGTAAAGAGGTTATTTTATGAGAATAGCAATTTTTGCCAGTGGGAATGGCTCGAATTTTGAGGCTATTGCAAAAGCTGTTGAAGAAAAAAGATTGTCTGTACAGATTGCTAGTGTCGTATATGATAAAAAAGATGCTTATGTGCAAACAAGGGCAAAAAAATATAATATTCCAGCTTACTATTTTAATTTTTCCACTTATCAGAGTAAAGAAAGTTATGAACAAGCAATTTTAGAACAATTAAAACGTGATAAAGTAGATTTTATTGTATTGGCAGGATATATGAAATTTATTGGTCGTGTGCTTTTGCAGGCATACCCAAATAAAATTTTAAATATTCATCCGTCACTCTTACCACAGTTTCCTGGTAAGAGTGGGATTGCTGATGCTTTCAAGGCTAAAGTGAGCCAGACAGGAGTGAGTGTCCATTTAGTAGATGAAGGTATTGATACTGGACCTATTTTGAAACAAATGTGTGTATCAATTGATAAAGAGGATACGTTAGAGAGTTTAACAGAAAAAATTCATCGCATAGAGCATCACTTATATCCTTTAGTTATTCAAGAATATAGTGAGAAATTATTCAAACAGTTAACAAATAAAGCAGATGACAATCTACAATAGAAAGGAAGATAATGTATGAACATTCTAGTTGTTGGAAGTGGTGGACGAGAGCATGCAATCGCAAAAACATTGGCAAATTCTCCTGTGACTAAGCATGTATTTTGTGCTAAAGGAAATCCTCGTATGGTACAAGACGGTATTGAATTAGTTGATATTAGTGAGATTGACGGAGAAAGTCTTGTTCAATTTGCAAAAGAACAGCAAATAGACTGGACATTTATTGGTCCAGAATTGCCATTATTTCACGGAGTAAGTGATGCTTTTGAACAGGCGGGATTACGTGTGTTTTCTCCGTCTAAAGCGGCGGCTAAAATTGAATATTCAAAAGATTTTGCTAAACAGCTGATGGTAAAATATCATGTGCCAACTGCAAAATCAGCTACATTTTCATCTTTTGATTTAGCTAAAGATTATGTGTTAGAGCACGGAGCACCGATTGTTATTAAAGCAGATGGATTAGCTGCTGGAAAAGGTGTCGTTGTTGCCATGAATACGGATGAAGCATTAGAGGCATTATCATTTATGTTGTTAGACGGAGCATACGCTAATCAAGACGATGTTGCAAAGGTAGTGATTGAGGAGTATTTAGAGGGTGAAGAATTTTCATTGTTTAGTTTTGTTAATGGTGAAAAAGCCTATTTTGCAGGGATTTCTCAAGATCATAAACGAGCATACGACCATGATTTAGGACCTAATACTGGTGGTATGGGAGCATATTCTCCAGTTCCTCAATTTTCACAAGAGGTTATTGATGAATGTATGGCACAAGTTGTTTATCCTATTATCAAAGGGATGAAACAAGAAGGGTGCGCATATAAAGGTGTTCTATACGCTGGGCTAATGATGACTAAAGGCGGCGTTAAAGTCATTGAATTTAATGCACGATTTGGAGATCCTGAAACGCAGGTTGTTCTTCAAAGATTGAATAGTGATTTAGCTACTATTATTGATGATATTTTGCAAGATAAAGAGCCTGTTATTGAATGGAAGCAAAATAGTATAACTTTAGGTGTCGTTGTTGCAGCTAAAGGGTATCCTAGTCAATATGAAAAAGGTTTCTCATTAGGAAAATTAACGCCAAGAGATTCAGAGCAAGTGCAACTATTTGCTGCAGGTGTGAATGGAAATCAAGGTGAGTATATTGCAAACGGAGGACGTCTGTTTTTAGTATCTGCTACTGAAGAAACAGCCCATAAAGCACAAAAGGTTGTATATGATTATTTGCAAGAGCATACAATAGAGGGAACTTTCTATCGTCATGATATTGGGTATCATGTTGTTAATTGGGAAAAAAAGTATAGTGAATAATATCAGTTATATTCATTCAGTGATGATTGGGAAAAATCAAAACATTGATATGTTTAAAATTGTGAGAAATCAACATTTATAAGCGTTGATTTCTCGCAATTTTTATTTTTTCTCGTCCATATTGTATAAAGTCAAATAGAGTAAATAGTAACATGAGATATAGTATTCAAGTCCATCATGTGTAAGATAAGAAGGTATCATGTATTTAGGTTTGTAAAAAGGAATAAAAAGAGAAAATAAATGTCATTAACCCAATATTTAAATAAAAAATTGAAAAATGTATAGATATGTATTGTAAATTTATGTAAATGGTAGTAGAATAATGATTAGTTAAGTAAGCAACGAGAATGAAAGAAAGGAGAATGTATTATGCAATGTATAGTAGAGAGTATTAGACAGAACATCTCCTTTGTTAATCGTTTGCAATGGCGATAAATGAATAAAGAATAGATTTTTATAGCGTAGATAATCTATATTTGAAGCAGGAGATGTGACTTATCATAAGTATAGTTAAGTGTATTTGATGAGTCTTGCTCAAGTATATGGATTATCTATTTTTTTGCGTATAATTTGTTATATGATAAGGAGGTTGTTATATTAAAAAATGTAAGATTATAATCAAAAATAGCATTGGAGATTTGAAAGGAAAATGGGAAAGGGAAATTTTCTAGTTGCAACTTGACGCAATATATTAGGGCAACACAAAATGTTGTGCAAAAAATAAAGATATATTTATGTAAGGTATCTTAATTAGATAGGAGGACTTATGTTTAGGAGTTTATGGAAATATATTAAAAATAAAAAATATATTTATGTAATGATTATTATTGCTTTATTTGTGGATTTTGGCTTATCCATTTTACCCACTCGAATTATTCAACATATTGTTGATGAAATTTCTATGAAAACATTGACACACTCTGAATTATTATTGTATATCGTTGTATTAATTGTATCAGCTATTACAGTTTATGGATCTAGTTTTTTCTGGAACAATACGTTGTTTAAAGAGGCAGATACATTTGGGCATCAGTTAAGAGTGAAACTTTTTGCTAAATTAGTTGGTATGCGTACACCTTTCTATCATAAATTTCGTTCAGGTGATATGTTGACTCGTTTTACAAGTGATATTAGAAGTTTAACAGATTTGATTGGTTATGGGTTAATGAGTATACTGATGTCTATAGCAACTTTAGTATTTGTCATTCCAACAATGCTATGGATGAACTGGTTAATAACCACTTTATCTCTAATTCCTCTAATTACTTTTGGTATATTATTCCATTTTTTAGGGAAACGACAAGAGATGTTAGTGAGTGAGTCACGAGATGCTGTAGCGAGTTTATCAGATGAAGTTCTTGAAGTAGTTGAAGGAGTACGTGTAATGAGAGCGTATTCTCAAAAAGAAGCTGCTAAATCTCAATTTCAACAAAAAACAGCAAAATTGAGAGAAAAGTCAAATCGTATTATTCGTTTGCAAGGTGCTTATGGGCGAATTGCTAATGTTATGTTAGCATTAAGTACCATTATTGTGCTTGGGCTAGGGGGATATTATTTAAATCATGGTTTGATTAGTTTAGGGCAAATTGTCGCCTTACAATTATTTTTATTCATGTTACTAGATCCAATATGGATATTGTCTGATATTATGTTGGTGTATCAAATGGCAAAAGTATCATTCAATAAAATAGAGGAATTATTACAAACAGATGATGATATGACTGAGGATGGAACGGAAGTGCTGCAATCGGCTGAGGAAATTACATTTGATGATTATAATTTTACATACGATAAATCGGATAAATTAGTATTAGAAAATATTAATCTAACACTTCGTAAAGGGCAAACTTTAGGAGTAGTTGGTAAAACTGGAAGCGGGAAAACAACTTTTGTTAGACAATTATTGATGCAATATCCTATTGGAAGTGGGAAATTGCTCATCAATCAAAAACCACTTCAGGACTATCAGCGGAATTCTATTGAGAAATTGGTCGCTTATGTCCCACAAGAACATACTCTATTTTCTCGTAGCGTTTATGAAAATTTACTTATTGGAAAATCAGATGCTGATATGATTGAAATAGCAGCGGCAATTGAATCAGCTGCCTTTACAGAGGATTTAGAGCGTATGGAACAAGGTATTGATACATTAATTGGAGAAAAAGGTGTATCTATTTCAGGAGGGCAAAAGCAACGCATTTCGATGTCACGTGCATTTATTAAAGATGCAGAAATTTTAATTTTAGATGATTCACTGTCTGCAGTTGATGCGAAAACGGAGCGTCGTATTATTGATAATATTCAAGCAATACGTCAACAAAAAACAACAATCATTGTAACACATCGTTTATCTTCTGTAAGTCATGCCGATTGGATTATTGTTTTAGAAAATGGAAAAATCAGTGAAGAGGGAACTCCGGATATGTTAATTGCACAAAGAGGGTGGTATTTTGAACAATATGAAAGACAACAGTTGGAAGGAGGAGAATAATGAAAATTACAAAACGCTTAATAAGCTATATTCGCGTCGTGAAAAAAGAATTTTGTTTAGGTACCATCTTACTTTTTGTATCAGTTTTGGGGATACAACTAGCACCTTTAATTATTCGGTATATTGTTGATGAGTTATTGACACCGATTTTGCAACAAAATTCAGTTGTTTTAGGCACTTTATTAATGTTTAGTGCTTTGTATATAGGTGTCGTGTTAGTATCTAATGTCATTGGCTATGTGTCTAGCATATTATTAATGGATTGTGCTAATCGTATAGCGGAACATTTGAGAAATGAAACTTATGATAAAATGCAAACATTGCCTATTTCTTATTTTGATGATAAGCCTGCTGGAAAAATTTCATCTCGCATAGTGAATAATACAGAAACATTACGTTCTAATTTCTACGTGACGTTATCGTCGCAAATGCTATTAAATGCTACTATTGTTGTTATTATTTATACGATTATATTTATATTAAATATTTGGGTGGGCTTAATTCTTTTGTTATTAATACCTATATTATATGTATGGCAAAAAGTATTTAGCAAAAAAACAATAAAAGCATTGAATGATTATTATGAATTTGAAAGTGAAATTAATACTCAAGTTAATGAAGTCATGCAGGGAAGTGCCGTTTTACAGCTGTTTCATCAAGAAAAAGCGACGTTCAATAGATTTGAAAACTCTTCAGAAAAAATGTTGAGTTCACAAAAAGCATTTATTAAAATCCATTCGATTTTATCGTGGAGCTTGGTTGAGTTAATAAAACGTTTCGTACTGACTGGATTAATTGCCTATATTGGATACCAGTATTTAGGTGGCATGTTAGATGCATCTATTGGATTACTATTTGCCTATGTTAATTATGTAGAACGTTTATTTAGCACCATAGGGAATATGGTTAGACTACTGCCTATTATGCAACAGTCACTAGCAACTGGAAGACGTGTGTTTGAATTGTTAGATGCCCCTAGTCAAACCGACAGCACAATTCCTTTACAATCACGAGATGGCGTAGTGATTTTCGATAGAGTGTCCTTTGGATATAATCCAGAGCATCTGGTGTTAAAAGATATTACATTTAAAGCAAATAAAGGAGAAACAATCGCTTTAGTTGGACACACTGGTTCAGGAAAAAGTTCGATCATTAATTTGTTATTCCGTTTCTATGATGCTCAACAAGGTCATATATATATTGACGGGCAAGACATTCAACAGTACAATCGAGAAAGTGTACGAGCAGATATGGGTATCGTGTTGCAAGATCCGTATTTATTTACTGGTACAGTAAAAAGTAATATAACTATGAATAACAAAGAAATTACAGAAGATCAAGCTATGGAGGCATTAATTAAAGTTGGTGGATCTGAAATGTTGAGTCGTTTCAGTAAAGGAATAGAAGAGCCTGTTGTTGAGAAAGGGAATACCTTTTCAAGTGGAGAGCGGCAACTTATTTCTTTTGCAAGAACATTAGCAAGTAATCCAAAAATATTAATTTTAGATGAAGCAACCTCACATATTGATACGGAAACAGAGAATATTATTCAACATGCCATGGATGTTGTAAAACAAGGGAGAACAACATTCATTATTGCACACCGTTTGTCAACTATTCAAAATGCTGATTGCATTTTAGTCTTACATGAAGGGTGTATTGTTGAACGAGGAACACATCAAGAATTATTAACATTAAATGGAAAATATGCTGAAATGTATCGTATGCAGCAAAAAATAGCATAAAATATGTGAACATAAAGATATTTTAGACGATACAGTTGAGTCAATAGGGACTGGGAAAAATGTCTTAACAATAAAAAACGCTTATAATGACGTTATCAGAAACATTGATTTTAAGCAGTTCTCAAATTTTAATCGAAAGAATAAAATTTTAGTTTTTTCCCAGTCCCTATTTTTTGTATAAAAAAGAAAATTTTTTCGTTATGAGTGTTAAATTAAGCAATATATGATTATTTTGCTTGAGATAAATAGAATGGTTAGTATATAGTAAGTTTCGTAGGAATACATATTTATTAAGAAAAGAGATTTTTAGTTTTGTTCTCTATTTTTTTAAGATGTGTGCACTAATAGATAGAGGCGTTAAATTTTAAATACTATTGGTAAAAAATCGTGTTGGGAAAATGCCAACACGATTTTTTGTACACTTGATTAAAGGTATTTATAAAGGATAGATATTGTTTGGAATAAAGTGAAATCTTAGATTATAGATAGTATTATCGTTAAATACTAGGCGTACATGTTGAGGTGACAATTGCTCAAAATTTTCTTCAGGTCAATGTTATCTACTTCAAAATTTTTTACTGTATGCCATGCTTGTAAACTAGAAAAACCATAATTAAATGTTAAAAAGTTGACTAAACGCATACGTAATGCAGCATAACTCATTTGAAATTCGTGACATAGACTTTTAAAATTCATGCTTAAATTAATATGATATTCTAAAGCATCATCATTTGCCATCAATAGACTAGCCCCTATATTTGCTTCTAATTCTTTTGGAATGTCTTGTTGAGTGTAACTAGATTTATCGACTAATTCCGCAAAAAATTGTGTGCCGTCTAAATAATGTCCTAAGATAAAATGATTAATTTCATGTGCAATAGAATAATTGATACGCCCAATATTTGTTGAATTTCCGTTGTAACAAATAATTGCGGAATTATCAACTATTGTGATATTAGCCCAAAATTTCTTTTGGCTAATTCTCCCCATTGAAAGTTTGTGAATTTCAAAATCATAAACTTCAATGCAGTATTGTTGATAGTGAAAGTGCCTTAAACTTTCGAGTGGGAGATTAAAGTATTCAGCAACAGTATACATAAACTCATGTACCTTGATAGATATTTTTTCATAAATATGTTCAATCTTATTATTCAAGTTGTTTCCCCATTTACATTGCCTATTTATTTTTTTGATTTTTTTGCTCTAATACGTTCAGCAATAAATCTACTCATTGCTGCCATTTCTTCTTCAAATTCTCTTTTTTCACTATCAGTTAAATCAGAAGTGTCTACGCGGAAAAATTGTGCATAGGTTTGGTGTGTACTTGAGTGTTCTCTGCCGAGTAAGTAGTCTGTAGACACATTGAAAAAGTCTGCAACTGCTTGAATTTTGTCTATAGATGGTTTTACTTTTTTCCAGCCATAAATTGACTTTTCGGCAAAACCAAGAGAAGTCGCCAAGTCACTTAGGGAAATGCCACGTTTATCTGCTAATTCTTTTAAACGTTCAAACATGAATGAATCAACCTTTCTTTTTAAAAGTATTATATTTTGAACTTTTCTATTGACAAAAGGTATAAAATATTGTACTATACATAGTGTCATACGAAATAGCTAAAAAAGTTAAATATATATTGAAATAGAGTAAAGATAGTTATTAAAATATGGTTTAACTTTATCTTGATAGTACAATATTTTGTAAATTTTGTCAATCGTTTTAGCTATTCATATATATTTGTAGTATAAATAAAAATAGGTGGTGAGTGTGGGGAAAACTATTATATGGACAATAAACTATAGAAATTAGATGTTTTATATAAAATAGAGAAAAAGTGGAAATATAAATATAAAGTGTTATATAAGAGAAGGAGAGGGTAAATATGTCATTTCAAGTAAAAAGTCTGCACAATTATCATGTGCAAACACAAGAAGATTACTATGCTTTAATGCAAGAATTAGAGGAATTAGGGTATATGTGGACAAGTGAAGACGTTCCTACGACATTTAATTATTGGGAAATTCATAGAGAAAATACGCTTATTGTTGTGAGAAAACAACATATAAAATGTGTTAATAAACTATGGTTTTCAAAAGTCTATCCAGATAAACCAATCAAAAGGTATTATGCAACATATTATGGAGAACATTTACATAGGACGGAAACACACTTAGGAAGATCATGTGTAGATGACTTATTGCATATTTCTAAAGTTGAAGATATTCATACTTTGCAAGAAATGAAGAAAATCATTGATCAATTGATTTTAGAGTACGAGCATTGTTTGGGAGGTACAAGATGAAAAACAGAAAAATCATTTTTTTAATTGGAGTTGTGTGTATTCTCATTAGTGCGTGGATATTTAGTGAGAAACCTAAACTATCGGTGCATTATAAGGCGTATTATTTAATACGTGATGAGAATGGGATTGTTTGGATAGGGGATAAACCGGGACAAAAACAAGCCATTTATGGTCGATGCTTGTGTGGGGAGGATTAAATGGATAAAGAAGAATTGCAAGCCGTAAGGAATTTATGCTGTGCCGTTGTTGAACAGGCGATTATAGATTATAAGCAAGCGTTAAAATTTTTGTTGTTGGAGCAAGCTGTTGATTCTCATTTCCAATTGAAAGATACTGAGAAAGAACAAGGCAATGAGCATTGGAGAATGAAACAAACATGTGAATATTTTTTTAGACATAATGAGTTGTGTCGATTAGTTGTGAGGTACAATCCTCAAAAAGTGATACATCATATTAGAAAGCAGGTACTAGAGTTATGCGAAATGTAAAGAAAGATTGGCGATACCACAATACAGAATTGTTATTAAGCAAATATCGTTTATTAAAAAAACATTGTCAGACAATTGTTGAGGACTTGGAAATTTATGAAGATTCTGTCTATAATCTTGAAGAATTAACATTACATGCTTTGATGAAACATAAAGTAAAAACGGCAAAAATGCTTGACTATTTTGAAAATGCTCTTGAAAGTTATCGAATATTATGCGTTAAAACAGAAACTGGAAAGAGAAGATTCAATATTGTTTATCATTTGTATATTAGTGGTATTCAGATGAGTCAAAAAGAGATTGCTGAATATTACAATATAGATAGAACAACAATTTTTCGTAACCGACGGAAATTTATTCACGACCTTTCATTTGTATTGTGGGGACTTGATGAGTGCAGTACTAATAATTCGCTTAATGTTTTTATAGGATAAAGATTTGTATGTTTTCGTAATATAAGAGAGGAAATACCTTAGAGCATGCTCTAATTTTCTTAGACGTAAACACTATAAATTCCACATAGAAAGGCTAAATGATTTAAATTAAAATAAAAGAGTTCAGCCATCAAAAAATTAGGATATAGAATAGTTGAGGAAAAATTTTGTGCATTTTTCTATTATAAAAGAACGGTGTATGGTGCTGTATTATTAGTGACTGCAACAAAAGTGCAACATGCAATAAGGTATACTGATAATGTAGGTAGGAAGTGCTAAATTTACTGTATGTATAATGTGCAGTGATGTCGGTACTTAGCTCCAATACTACACTTGTAGTACAATATATAGTACTTGTGCTATTAAGGGAATAGTAGTATAGGTAAGGTGCATAACTGAGAGGAAAGGGTTTATGCAACAAAAGTGCAACATGCAATAAGGTATACTGATAATGTAGGTAAGAAGTGCTAAATTTACTGTATGTATAATGTGCAGTGATGTCGGTGCTTAGCGCCAATACTACACTTGTAGTACAAGATATAGTACTTGTACTATTAAGGGAATAGCCGTATAGGTAAGGTGCATAACTGAGAGGAAAAGGTTTATGCAACAAAAGTGCAACATGCAATAAGGTATACTGATAATATAGGTAGGAAGTGCTAAATTTACTGTATGTATAATGTGCAGTGATGTTGGTGCTTAGCGCCAATACTACACTTGTAGTACAAGATATAGTACTTGTGCTATTAAGGGAATAGTAGTATAGGTAAGGTGCATAACTGAGAGGAAAGGGTTTATGCAACAAAAGTGCAACATGCAATAAGGTATACTGATAATGTAGGTAAGGAGTGCTAAATTTACTGTATGTATAATGTGCAGTGATGTTGGTTCGTAGACCAATATTACACTTAAAGTATGAAATATAATACTTTTTTTGTTGGTAACAGTATTGAAAGATAAAAAAGAGTGTTGTGTAACAAAGGTAAATACTGTAAAGAGAAACAATGAGGTTTCTTTAATGTGTTTATATATACATTATAGATAGCGGTGAACTGTCCAAGCATTGAAGACATAAAAAGCTATGGAATTAGTAGTCGGACGACTTTAAACATGGGGGAATATGAAAAAGCAACAATTACATAATGGTGTTCAAATGATTGATGTAACGGAAACTGCAGTTCCTAAGCAATCACATACTATAAAAAAATACACTGATGCAGAAGTTGATGCCATTATTAAGAAAAAATATGCAAAGTGGCAATCAAGTCAAACAGCACAATTAGTGAGTGTACATAAATCTAATGTTAACAATGATCCGTCGATCGTATGTGAGAAGATGTTATCTAAATATGGTGTGAAACGTGTTCAAAGGGAGCTGTTTATTCAAGTTCAGCAACTAGTGTATAAATGTATTGATATGACTTGTGGGTGTTCAGTAATAGATAAAGCTAGTATGGAGAATTCAATTCAAGATATTCAAAAATTGTGGATAGTATTAAAAGAAAAAATGGATAGTTAGATGTTAAGCATAGACTTAAAAGAAGTAATAGAAACTATATAGAAACAGATTTGAAATGTATTTTTATGATTGAAAATAGTGATGTCTTAAACTGAATAATACTTAAAAAGTTAATAGGAACAAAATAATAGGTGAAATACATGATTAGTGATACGGAGTGATATATATCTATTGTATGAATGTTTTAAGTTTATTTGTTTGTCCACTTTAAATTAAAAAAGACTAGGAGTGTGAAGCAAGTTTGATAAGTATAAAATCTGAAATATTTACAGAATTATCTCGTGTATTGCAGTCACTTCATATTAAAGTATATGATTATTACCCTGATGAAATTGAACAGTTTCCTTTAGTTGTTTATTTAGAGGAAAACAATATTCCACATGAGATTATTGACAATCAGGAAGTCACTTGTGAATTGACGTACCGTGTAGATATTTGGTCAAATGCTTCTGATAGTGAAGTGATTACAGCAATTAATGCAGTGTTTACAAAATTTGGTTTTAGACGCTTATTATGTTCTGATGTTCCAAATGTATCAGGATTAAAGCAAAAAATAATAAAATTTACAGGAATTGTAGATAAAACTACGAAATTAGTACATAACAATTAGGAGGAAATTTATGTTAGCAAACGGAATTACATTACATTTTGGTGAAACAAAAGATGCCATTACAACACTTTTATCAGGTTTAAAAGAAGTACCAGAATTTGGCGTTGAACCTGAGAAAGTTGAAAATACAACTTTAGCGGACAAAGTGAAAAAATATGAAAATGGAATTGGAGATGCTGGGGACTTAGAGTATAAATTTAAGCATACAAATGATAGTGAGCATGCAACATTCCGCATTATTCGTAAAGCACAAGAAAGTCAAAAAACATTATGGTTTAAACAAACTTATCCAGATGGGACAACAGTTACGTTTAGTGGAGCACCATCTGTGAAAGTTGGTGGCGGTGGCGTGAATGCCGTTATTGAATCAACTGTTAAAATTGCATTAAATTCTGAATTTATTTGGGCAGATCCAGCAAGTTTATAAATTTAAGAAAATAGAGGAGAAATAAGATGACACAGACAAAACAACCGTATTATATTTGGACAGTAGGCGATAAAGCATTAAAGTTACGTTTGACAAATAAAAATATTATAGATTTAGAGAAAGAATATGAAGGAAATTTATTTAAATTATTAAATGATATTCCACCACTTCATGTGATGTTAAATATTATTACTAAGGCTTCTGAACGTTTCAATCATGGAGAAACAAAGGATAGTATTAGTGAATTTTATGAGGAATATGTTGACAATGGAGGCTCTCAATTAGAGTTATTTACAGTGGTTATTATGGGAGTTTTTGGTGTATCAGGTTTTTTCTCCGAGAAGATGAAAACAGAGATGTCAAGCAAATTACAAGAAGTCGCCGAAACAATCTAAAATCATTAGTAGATCTGATTAGCGATGTTTATCCTCAAGCCTTAGATGCGGGGATAAGCATCGCTCTTTTTTGGGAGAGTAGTTTAGATGAGGTAGTTGATATGATTGATTCGTATAATCGACAAAAATTGTCTAAACAGCGTGAACAAGCATTGTTAAATGAAGTATTGGCAATTCAAATTGGTAATTTTGTGGGTTCTATGTTTTCTAAGCAGATTAAGATTAGGAATGTTAGAGAATTATTGCCGGCACTTTTTGAAGAAGAAAATCAACAGGAGTGGCAATGGCAAGAACATATGCAAAAAATGAGAGAGTTTACCGCTCGTCATAATCAAAGGAGAAAGGAGATGGATTGATGGCTTCAGGTGTAAATGAATTATTCAAGATAGAAACAGCCGCATATATTAAGGCTATGGAACAAGTAAGACAGCAAGTTAATGCTGTAAAGGATGCTATGAATGAGTTAAAAGGAGTAGTAGAAAATTTAAACATTGTAAAGTATTTATCAGAAATTGGTGGATATAGTATACAAATGGCTCTTGAAGTGAGTGCAGCTATAAATCAAATTAAACTGACTATGGAAGAATCAACTCAGGCATTTTTAAAGTGGGGAGAAATAATTAGTTTAATATCTCAGGCAGTTATAAATGAGATACAACAATTTGCCGAAAAATTACAAGAAGTAGTAGAAATTTTTATTACGTGTATACAATCATGTATTAGAGGAGTACAAGAATTAGACTTACTGGTAGCATCACTAACGATTCTGAATAGTATTGTACAAGATAGTATAACCGTATTGAATATTTTACAATCTGCAGTAGATGAGATAAAAGAAAAAATATATCTGTTGGTTGAAGTACTAAAGAGTTTGGTTGTCGTTGATTTTTCCCCAATGGTAAAAGGGTTAATGTCATTTCTTTGTGGAGTACCAGCTTGTTTATCAGTTGTTATTGAAAAATTGGAATATTTTTTGAATAATATTTTAATTCCTCTATCAAAACTAGGGTGTCCTGAAAAAATAATATCATTTTTTAACTGTTTAAACTCTAAATTAAAAGAAACAACTAGTGGAGTAGATGTGTTTAAAGATCCTATAAAATGGTTGACAGATAAATTTTTTGACTATATTTCTAAATGGACTGGTGGAAATACGATTATATCAGATCTATCTAAGTTGATATCTATTTTAAGAAAAACTGGAGATTGGTGTAAGGAACTAAAGCCTATTTTAGACATTCTTATTCCTGTAATAGAAATATTTATGGGATTGTGGAAAGGGATTGAAATTTTATCTTTTATTGGACAAGCAGGCGGCTTGATGAATGCAATAAAACAAATAGGTGACGCAATAAAAGCTGCAACAATTACAAAAATAAAAGATAAACTAGAAACAATCCAATTGAATTTAATGTATGCAGCAGATGCTATTGCTAAAGGAGCAAGTACTGTGGCAACAGGTGCTCTAACAGCGGCTACGGTGTTATTAACTACTGCGATGACTGTTTTAACAAGTCCAATTACTTTAATTATAGCTGCAATAGCAGCATTAGTTGCTGTGGGATATTTACTTGTTACAAACTGGGATACAGTTTGTGCAGTAGCCACTCAAGTATGGCAAATGATTTGTGATTTTATTGGAGGTGTTTGTCAGGCTATTGCAGACTTTTTTGTTGGTCTGTGGAATGGTCTAGTTGAAACTTTCCAAGGAGTTGCACAATGGTTTGGTGAGATGTTCCAGCAAGCATGGGACGGCATTGTTGGTATTTTTAGTGGTTTAGGTGAATGGTTCAACGAACGCTGGAATGATATTGTCAATATATTTACAGGAGTAGGCCAATGGTTTGGTGAGATGTTCCAGCAAGCGTGGGACGGCATCGTTGGTATTTTTAGTGGTTTAGGTGAATGGTTCAATGAACGCTGGAATGATATTGTAAATATATTTACAGGAGTAGGCCAATGGTTTGGCAATATGTTCCAGCAAGCATGGGACGGTATTACTAATATCTTCAGTGTAGCTGGAAGTTGGTTTGGAAATATATGGAATAATATTCAAGGTGTATTCAGTGGTGTAGGCTCGTTTTTTGACAATTTATTTAGAGGAGCATGGAACACTATTACAGGAATTTTTAGTGCAATCCCAGAATGGTTTAGTAATATTTTTAGTAATGCATGGGCAGGCGTACGTGATATTTTTTCTACTGGTGGAAGAATATTTAGTGGTATTGTAGATGGTATTTCTGGAGTGTTTAAAAGAGTTGTTAATGCAATTATTGGAGGCATCAACAAGGTGATTGCTGTACCATTCAATGTAATTAATGGTGCTTTAGATGGATTGCGAGGCATTGAGATTTTAGGTGTTTCTCCATTTGGGTGGTTACCTAGAATTGGAGTTCCACAAATCCCACAATTAGCAAGAGGCGGTATTGTAGATAGTGCTACGTTAGCTATTGTTGGAGAAGCAGGTAGAGAGGCGGTTATGCCGTTAGAAAATAACACAGGCTGGATTAGTGAGTTGGCCGATAAAATAAGTGTGAAATTACCAGCTTATACGGGTAGTGACAAACCACAAAATATTATTTTACAATTGCCTAATGGCAGAGAATTTGCTCGTTGGACAGTTGGTGCTATTAATGAATTACAATCGAATAGCCCATATCCATTACTTAATTTTTAGGAGGTTGTTAAATGTTAAAATTAATAATTAATGGAGTGACAGTAGTCACTCCTAAAACGTTTCAAGTATCTATCAGTGATATTGATGGAGAGTCTAGTCGAAATGCTAGAGGTCAGATTATACGTGATAGAGTAGCTATTAAACGAAAAATAGAATGTGAGTGGGGAATGTTAACTCAATTTGAAATCCAACAAATACTTGCTGCAGTGATAAATGAATTTGTTACAGTTCAGTATCCAGATCCTCAATTAGGAATGGTTACCAAGACTTTTTATGTTGAAGAACGTTCATCTCCAGCGTATAGCTGGAATAATCATTTGAAACCTTGGAGCGGATTAAAGATGAGTCTTATAGAAAGGTAGGTAATCATGCTAAGTACAACAAGAGATTATATTAATACAACACTAGCATCCAATAGACAGTTTCAAGCAAGAGTTATGATGAATGATATTGAGTATACTTCGGATGTTATTTTTAAAATTTCTTATGATTCTTCTATAGCGGATGGAGATAAGTTTGTAGTGGGTGGAGGATTTACAAATACGGTATCTGTTGAATTGTTGCAAATTGTTGAGGGGTTAGTTGAACATACACCCATTAAGGTTTATATTTCGTTACTAGTAAACAATACATACGTAGAGTTACCATTGGGGCAGTTTTATGCTACTGAAATAGTTATTGATAGGAATGCTAACAAGACAACAGTAAAAGCTGGAGATGGAATGATTTTTACTGAAAAGAAATATATAAGTAACTTGAATTATCCGGTTAAGGCAAAAGAGGTATTAGAAGAAATTACGCAATATCTAGGTGTTGAATTAGCTCCACTTTCTAGTTTTAGTGATGACATTATTTCTGATAAACAAAGAGATATTACATGTCGAGAAGCCTTAATTTACCTGGCACAAATTAATGGTGCTTTTTTACGATTTGATAGATATGGAAGGTTAAGTATTGATAAGTTAAACAATACAACAAGAAAAATTAGTAAAGATAATTACTTTTTAAAAGGATTAACAAAGAATGAAATTGATTTTAGATTAAAAGGTATCACTAATACGATTACTGATGATAATAATAAGACCATTACTATGCAGTCTGGATCTGAAAAAGGAGTACAGATGGAGTTAAAAAATCCATGGATTAATCAAACGATTTTAGATAGATTGTATAATGAATATCGGCGATTGAACTATTATCCGTTTGATTTGAACTGGCAGGGTGATGTATCGCTTGAAAGTATAGATTGGGTAACTTTAGAACATTCTGAAGACGAATGGATAAGTGTGCCGTTATTGAGTTATTCTTTAATATTCAATGGTGGTCTGTCTTCTAAAGCAACTGCACGTGCTTCTACACAAAGTCAATCCCCTTATATTCAAAAGGGATTTGTTACAAAAAAAATTGAATTACTGGAAACAATGATGTCTGGTATAAATCAAATGTATTTAGACCAAGAAGATCCAATAGAGCCTAATAATGGAGATAAATGGTTTAAACCAAATGGTACAAATGTTGAATTGTATGAACGAATAGATGGATATTGGGTTAAAAAAGCAGATACGTCAGATTTAAATGAAATTGTAAATAGTTTTAGCAAAGATGAAGTAATTGCTAAGAAACTGTATGGTGCATTAGCTAGTTTTATTGAAATTAATGCTAACAAAATCGTAGCTGGAGATATCGATTTACAACGTTTACGTATTGTAGACGGATCAAAAGAAGTGTTGACAATTCGGGATGGAAGATTGGTAGCTAATTTAGGAGAGGATGTTCCAAAAAAAGTAGATTTGGATCATCTATCTAGTGTTCAAAATGCAACGTATACTAATTTTAGGACTGAAATATTAAAAGAATTAGAGGCTAAAGCAGCAATAATAGATTTGCGAGCGTGGCAACAGCAATATTTGAAATTACAAGAAACTAATAGACAAGATATTGCACAAGCACTTTCTGATTTAATTGCCAGTACAGAAAGGATTAATGGTATTGATGCTAAATTAGGTGCGTTAGCTGTTAGCATGGCATTCATTGATAGATTTGTCAAAATTTCAAATGAGGGTATTATAATTGGAAATATTGAAAATGATTCCTATATTCAAATTAATGACAGTAGAATCACTATGTTTTCTGGTGGTTCAGAAGTGATGTACTTATCGCAAGGTGTATTACATATTAAGCGTGGTGTATTTGTAAATTCTGTACAAATCGGAAAATATGTTTGGATGCAGTATGAAATAAATCCGGATATGATGGTTTTAAGATATGTAGGAGGTTTGTAACATGGCAGTATTTTATTCAACAATAGGAAGTTTAACACTAAAAGTCGAGTATAACTACTCATCACAACATATTAATGAAAATACGTCATTAGTATCATATAGTGTATCTCTAGAAACAGCGTACGGACATTGGAATAAACAAAATATTTCGCAATTAACAATTAATATTGATGGACGCCAAATATATACAGGAATTCATAATTTTGATTTAAGAGGAGTGAATTCATTTGTTCTCAAAAAAGGTACGTATACGGTAAATCATAATAATGATGGAACTAAACTATCTGATATTTATGTGACATTTAATACAGATACTACTCGAATAATGAATTTTTCTGTTAGAGGTAATCTATCGTTACCTAAAATTCCTAGAGCAAGTACATTAGGAGATGTTACAGGTGTATTAGGGAAACAGATGACACTTTCTATACAAAGTTCATCAAATTCATTCGTTCATAATTTAGAGTATAAATTTGGAGAAATAGAAGGCACTATAGCAAGAGGTATAGCAACTAATGTACAATGGACTCCATCAATAGAGTTAGCTAATCAAATTCCTAATGCTCTAAGTGGAAAAGGATTAATTTGGGTTAATACTTATCAAAATAGTAAGCTAGTTGGTACAAAGCAAGTTAATTTAGTTCTATCAGTTCCAGATAGTATGGTTCCAACATTTAATAATATTACGTTGATAGATAGTCATAGTAAAGCTAATACATTACTGCCGGAAAATATTTTTATTAAAGGGATTTCCAATATAAAAGCCACTGTCACAGATGCTATTGGAGTATATGGTTCAAAAATCAATAGCTATAGGATAGAAATTCTCAATAAAGTATCTAATATGACGACTACAAATGGTGGGACGTTAGGATTAATGGACTATACGGGAACGCATAAGTTAAAAGCAACTATTACAGATAGTCGTGGACGAACAGCTAGTAAAATAATAGATATCGTAGTTTTAGATTATTTTAGTCCAGTATTTAGCTTTAGGGCGGAAAGATCAAAGACTGATGTCAAACAGATAGATACTTATAGGCATATTCGTATTGCACCATTAATGGTAAATGGAGTGCAAAGAAATCATATTCAAGTGAGTTTTAAATATAAATTATCTACAGAATCAACATATAAAGATGATATAAATTCAACAGTAAACAATATTATTGAACAAGTTGGATTTCATCAAAGGTTAATTAATAGTTTAAGAGCAGATAAAGCCTATACACTTGTAATGACAGTTTCAGATGCATTTTCAACGGCTAGTTCTGAAATTTTATTGAACTCAGAGAAAGTAGTAATGTCTTATGCTAAGGAAGGAATTGGTATTGGGAAGGTTTGGGAACATGGAAGTATTGACAGTGCTGAAGCCATTTATGCGTTCGATAAACAGATCCAACATCATAAATTAACTGAAAATAATGGAAGTATAAAAGAGTCAAATAAATCTATAAATGATATTAGAGAGACAGGATTTTATTTTGTTAAGAAAGATAATCCAGCAAACTCTCCCTTCTATGGTTTACTGAGTGTTTTTCATACTGGAGGAAAAGAAGCTATGCAGAATTATCAAACGTATGATGGTGCTCGCCAATTTTCTAGATGTAGTAATTATTCGACAGGAGAATGGTCCAATTGGATTGAACTTTCTACATCAGTTAAAAAGCCGTGGATAAGCTCAGGCGTAAGTAATATTTTTTATAAATTAGATGGAAATACTATGCATGTGAGAGGGTATGTTAAATCTACTAGTAGTGGAGTGGTAAAGATAGGAGCAGTACCTAGTCAGTATGTTCCTCAAAATTTGATGTTTGTTGTGGCAGAATGGAATAGTTTTGGAGATAGAAACGTACACCTTCAAGTAGATGGAACAGGAACAATGTCTTTGTTAAATGTTTTATCTAATATGGAGTATTCGTTTAATATAAGCTGGGGAATATAAGAAATTTTATTTTATAATATTATAAAATTACTATAGGAAAACAGTGTATCAACATAAAGAGTTAAGGTGTATATTACATTATAAATATAAACAAGATTATTTAAAGTAGATTGACAATATGATGTTATGAGTAGAGATAAAGGTGGTATGAAAATCATAAAGACTAGTAAAGAAATAATGTTTTTTATAAGAGTCTTTATTGGTCATATTCTGGTTATAAGGAGGAGATAAGTTAGTGCTAAAAAATGATGATAGTAAAAACATAAAAGAATTAGATGGTAATAATGTGGTTGAATCGACGGAATTTTCTTCCAAGTCTACATATAGATTGTTAAATACTAATAATATGAAATTTAATGAATTAATTAGTCATGTTGTTCCTGTTATTGCGTATAAGAAAAATGTAAAAGCAGATAAAAGTTCAAGTATAAATAAAGATTATTCGCATAAATATAGTTTAGATATAGAAAACAACGAAAATATTATTTTGTCTGATAATAAGACAAAAATAAAAATAAAATCCATACACTTTTTAGGTGATATTATTCAAGATAGTAGTTTTATTCATATTGACATTGATACAATTGAAAAATTAAAAGAAAAACTCAGTACGGTTAATGTATACGAATATAGAGATAAGTTACCTGAAACGATATTAAAAAACTTCGCATCAGAGCAAAAACGACTTGGTGAGAAGTACAATGATTTAGCTAGTGTATTTGAAAATATAGCCTCTTCAATCGTATTTGATTTAAAAAATTCTCTGAAAATGATAGAGTTAGATTATACAGAATATACTAAAATTAAGAGAGAGTTAAACACAGATAACTATAATGATGAAGGAAAACAGAATCTTGTACTTGCACTAATTGGTTTAGGTGATTTGTTGTATTATACACAAGAAGAAGTGGATAATTACGTTGATCAACTAAAAAATATTGCAGAAAGATTTAAGAAATTTAGAAGAGAGTAGCACGAGCTACTCTTTTTTTAGGAGGTAAAACAAATGTTTGGAATTTTAAAATATTTAGATGAAGTGGCAAAAAATGAAAATAGCCAAGTGCTCTATTTACTATCACTTGTGGTTGTTGCCATGATTATAGATTTTCTTATGGGGTATTTAGCCGCATGGATAAATAAAGAAGTGGTTAGTCAAAAAGGGGTTAATGGGATTATTCGAAAAGTAGCCAGTATTATGTTGTTAGTATTGGCTGTACCAGTTGCTCCAGTTATTCCGAGTGGCGTAGGAACGGCGGCATTATATGTGTTGTATTTTGGGTATTTAATTATGGAACTATCTTCTATTGTGGAGAACTATAGAAAACTTGGCTTAACTCGTGAAGCGAGTTTATTGGTTAAGTTTTTCGGTATGTTGAATGAGAAAAAGGAAGATAAAAACGAATAGTAGTTTTGTCAAAAATCATCGGAGGAAGTTAACAAACTCTAATAAAAAGCAACGCATACAAATTATTGTAGGACGTGTTGCTCACTAAGATAAGAAAACAAGGGCAAGTGTATCATTTATCTAACTTAAAGAAAGAGGAATAGTACTATGTATCAACATTTTATATTAATTGCTAGTGTGTATACTAAAGGGGCTCGAGTA
>NZ_SPPB01000060.1 GCF_004570605.1 Granulicatella sp. WM01
GTTTAAATATTTTACATATTTACGAACTCGAGTATTTTTAGTGCAAGAAAAATTATTTAAACCATCTTAATATGGGCTGAAAAGTCTATCAAATCAGTATGCTTATTGTCAAGGCACGCTCACGCTATAAACCTTGACAACTGCATACCGATTCGAAAAGAAACAATTAGCCCTATTAAGAAAAAACAACTTAATATTTGCTGGAATTTTTACTTACCAACATAATTTGACGAAGAGCCAAAAATACTCGTGTAGGCGAACGAATTCGTTCGCCTACACGAGTGGCTGTATTTTATTTATATATTTCATAATATGCACGCATGTCATAAATGTATGATACGCATACGCAACTGTATAAGAATTAATCATATCAAACTAGAGCATTTAGTAATCTTTAGCTTTATATCCATAGTCGTTTAAATATGTTTGCTTATCGCGCCAATCTTTTTGAACTTTTACCCATAATTCTAAAAAGACTTTATCTCCTAAGAGAGATTCAATATCTCGTCTAGCTCTCGTACCGACTTCTTTAAGTAAACGACCACCTTTCCCAATAATAATCCCTTTTTGACTAGAGCGTTCTACAATAATTGTAGCATAGACGTGAACTTTTCCGTTCTCATTTTTTTGCATTTGATCAACGACAACAGCAACAGAGTGAGGAATTTCTTCTTTAGTTAAATGCAACACTTTCTCACGAATAAGTTCTGAAACAACAAAATATTCTGGGTGATCACTCACTTGGTCTGCTGGGTAATATTGTGGACCTTGAGGCAATGTTTGTTTTAACGTATCCAACAATTCAGGAACATTATTTCCTTGCAAGGCTGAAATTGGAATAATTTCAGCAAACTCCATTTCTTGCTTATATAAGGCGATAATTTCTAAAAGTTTTTCTGGATGAATTAAATCAATTTTATTAATAACTAAATAAACAGGTGTCTTCAGCATTTTTAGACGTTCTATAATAAAACGATCTCCTCGACCAATTTCTTGATTGGCACTTACTAAAAAAAGAACGGCTTCAACTTCTTTTAAAGAACTATATGCTGATTCGACCATAAACTCCCCTAAGGCATGCTTTGGTTTATGAATACCTGGGGTATCAATAAAAATAATTTGACTTTCTCGGTCTGTATAAACACCTTGTATTTTATTACGTGTCGTTTGGGCTTTATCACTCATAATCGCAATTTTTTGCCCAATAACACGATTTAATAGTGTAGATTTTCCAACATTTGGTCTACCTACAATAGCAACAAATCCAGATTTAAATGGTAATTGATTCATGTTTTCTCCTTTAACTCAATAATTTAGGGATAAAGATAATACTTGCCACGATAAGTGAATACCCTGAACACAACAAAACTGCTCCGGCTGCCATGTCTTTGGCCTTCTTTGCCCAATCAAAATAATTTTTTTGGCTCAATACATCAACTATTAATTCTATAATGGAATTTATCATTTCCATAACAATAACTAAAACAATACAATGGATTAACCATAACCACTCTCCCAATGAACATTGGAACATCACACCACATAGGAGCACAACAAGGGTTAATATAGCATGAATTTTCATGTTTCGCTCTGTTATCACAGCATATTTAATGCCATGAACAGCATGGTTTACTGCTTGAAAAAAGGTTGTATTTTTATGTGTTTGTTTCGCCATTTAATCACGTCCTAAACCAAAAGCATTTAAAATATCAGCTTGCAAACCAAACATTTCTTTCTCGTCCTCTGGGGTTAAATGATCATATCCATTTAAATGTAAAAACCCATGTAAAGCTAAAAATCCTAATTCTCTTTCAAAAGAATGACCGTATTCTATTGCCTGCTCTCTTGCTCTATCAATGGATAAAATAATATCTCCTAGATGATGCGGTGCATCTTGATATACAGAACTATCAAGATGCACTTCGCCATCCACAACATCATCTAAAGCAAAACTAATCACATCTGTAGGTGTATCTTTTCCACGATAGTCACGGTTAATTTCCTGGATACGTGCATTATCAACAAATGTAATAGCACATTCCACCCCTTTAGGTAATTGTAAATAGTCACTTGAAAAGTCAATTATATCCTCTACTAATTTAAGATGTTCTGAGGCTACTTGATTGGTTTCATCAATTAAATCAATTATCATTTATGCTTTTTTTCCCTTTCTGCTGTTTAATTTTGGGTACTCTACACGAGTATGGTAACTACTAGAAAGTCCTGTAATTAATGATTTTTCAACAATTTTCAATTCTTGAACAGTAATTGGACATTCATCAAATTGCCCATCTTCAATACGTGAGTGGATTGTTTCTTGAACTAGTGTCGTTAAAGAATCTATATCCGGATTCTTCATTGCTCTAGCTGCTGCCTCAACCGTATCTGCTATACTAATAACGGCTGATTCTTTTGTCTGTGGTTTTGGTCCTGGGTAGCGAAAATCATTTTTATCAATATGTTCATCTTCATTTTTAGCCGTAACATAAAAATATTTCAATACTGTTTTGCCATGGTGCTCTGCACAAATATCTATAACACTTTGTGGCAATCCTGCTTGCTTTAATCGTTTCACACCGTCACTAACATGTGCAAAAATAATATCTCGACTTTCTTGAGGAGTCAATAATTTATGTGGACTTGCCATTCCAGCAGGCAGATTTTCAACGAAAAACATAGGATTTTTTAATTTTCCAATATCATGGTAGTAGCACGCTACCCTAGTAAACAATGAATCCCCTCCGATTAACTCTACTGCATTTGCACTCAAATTAGCAACCATAATACTATGATGATATGTTCCGGGTGCATTTGCAATTAATTCTTTTAATAGAGGTTGATTAGGATTAGATAATTCTAACATGCGTAATACAGCTTTATCTTCAAATAATAAATCAAAATAAGGTTGCCCCAATCGTAATAATACAAATGTTAAGAATACATTGACAACAGTATATACACACATCATCATGAACGTATGTGAAAATAAATCAATATTACTTAGCAAGGCTAGCGCAACAACCAAAGCATTGTATAAGAGAACAAGTAAAATAAATTGATGTCCAATGTATTTTTTTCTTGTACCTGAAATCACTATGCTAGCAAACACCCCTGTTAATGTATAAAATTTCCAAATGATTGGCCCTTGAATTGAACTACCATTATCACTAATAAATAGATACATGATAACTAAAAAAATGACAGCTAATAATGCTAAGCGTCTTTTAGCTTTAGGAACAATAAAGAATGGCAATAATCCTATTGGAACAATTAAAGAAAAGTATTCCAACCCTGCTTTTTGTACAAGATGTGCCACAATCATCAACGCACTTAATACGCCAATCAGAAAACTATACATATTAACATAAACATTTCTCTTAGTTAACGTATCGGTTTCATGAACAATAAAATACCACACTAAAGCAAACTGAATGACTAAAATAAAAAGATACCCTAGTAGTAATTGGTAATGATGTTGATTTGAAGTCATGCCTAATAATTGCAGCTTTTTATATGCAGCATTTCCAATAACTTCTCCCTCACGAACAATCACATCTCCTTGCATAATCATAATAGGCGAAACGTTATCTCTAGCGGTTTGTTTAGCACTTTCTGTAGCAACTTGATTAACCACCATTGTTGCTACAATGGCTGGTGTAACCAATTCTTTCAATAATTCTCTTGCAGCATCAGAATATGTTTTTGTTAAAATTTGAGAGTAAGCATCATTTTGAGCTTTTGCAATATCCGAAGAATTTGAATAAATTTTGTCATTCAACACATTTTCCACAGTTGACTTTGTCAATGATTCATACATTGTGTATTCAGTCTCTGAAGCAAGCAATATCTTTTTTAAAACATTATCTGAAAAAACATACGCATAATCATATAATTCTTTATTTTCACGTTGTAGGCTCATCACAAATTTTGAAATAATGTCATTTGCTCTACTATCCAATGTTGCTAAATCATTCGATTGCGATAATTCTTTACGATAGACAGTCATTACCTCAAAAAAACGTGTCACTTGTGCAATTTTACTGGTAACAATCGTATCGTCTTTTTCATAAGCGGGCTGCACATTTTGTACGGCATTTTCCCTAGCTTTTTCTGTTGCGTCTGTGTCCTCAATTGTTTTACTCGCACGAATGGTTTGTGTGGCAATATTGTTCAAAGACACGACAATTTCTGTTTGTTTAACGAAAGGATACCCTGCCACAAACAAAAGTCCAGATAAAAGACACAGGACAAATGGAACATAAAAATACCCTAATCGTTCATCTAATGTTTGTATAATTTTTTTCATGTGTCGCCTCCTCCATGACTTGTTACTGTGCGTATGCTTGAATAATTTTAGCCACTAATGCATGGCGTACAACATCATATTCATCAAATGTCACAAATCGAATATCTTCTAATGATTTTAATTTAGCTTGTGCATCTAAAAGTCCACTCTTAATCCCTTTACCTAAATCAATTTGGCTAACATCTCCATTAACAATCATTTTTGAGCGAAAACCTAGTCGTGTCAGAAACATTTTCATCTGTGCAATTGTTGTATTTTGTGCTTCATCTAAAATAACAAAAGCATCATCTAGCGTTCTCCCACGCATATAGGCTAAAGGAGCAATTTCAATAATTCCCCTATCCAACAGACGAGATGTATGATCTTGTCCTAACACTGCATGCAATGCATCGTAAACAGGTCTTAAATAGGGGTCTACTTTTTCTTTTAAATCTCCAGGTAAAAAACCTAAATTTTCACCAGCTTCAACAGCCGGTCTAGTTAACACAATACGTTTCACATCTCCCTGACGTAACGCATTTACTGCCATGACAACAGCTAGAAATGTTTTTCCTGTCCCTGCCGGTCCAATCCCAAACACAACATCATGTCTTTTTATAGCACGAATATACTGTCTTTGCCCATACGTTTTAGCATGTATGGTTTCCCCTCTATGCGTTTTTCCAACTTCATCACTATACAAAGCCTTAAACATCTCTAAACGATTGTTTGCCATTAATTTTAATCCGGTCACAACATCTGACAAGGATACTGTTTCGCCTTTTTGAATTAGCCAAATTAATTGTTCTAGTAATAGTTTCACTTGATTAACGGCATCTTCTTGTCCGATAATATCCAAATGTTCTCCACGACTAGAAATCATAACATGGCACTCTTTTTCAATATATTCAATATGTTGATGATGTACACCAAACAAAGCTATTTGCTGATTGGCATCCGACAATTCTATTCTTTGTCGTACTTGCTCCAAATTCATTCCCTCTTTCTGATTGTATCTTTATATAGTCTAGCATATTTTTGATATTTTATAAACCAAAAACGTTGCCATTTTCTTTATTCATGCTATCGGAAAAAATCCATAGACATGTACAACACAATAGACAGTCTTTTCATCTTTTCCCCTACACAGTTATGCATGCTACCTTTAATAAATCTATTCAAGGGAATGACTACACAAAAGATTTAAACTTTTATATACCTTTCTTTATCTCTTTTTTGACTCACTATTTTCAAGCTAAAACATAAACTAAACAATAAGTATAATATGCCTATTTCAAGTGAAATTTTGAAATTACTTCATACTTATTTGTCGCTCAAAATTACTTTGTGCAAACTTTTTCTCCTTGTGATACTTGCGTGTAAAAAATTTAAATGCTAAACATATTTCTCAAATGAACATTAATATTTAACAGTTCATCCATGTACCCAAAATAAACTCGAGAAAAATGCTCAACAAACAAAACGGTTTTAAATAAAGACCTTACAAACCTTGATTTAAAACCGTTCTTCTATAATGCTTACTTCATATTTTTGAAAATTTCATATGTTTCCCAGTCACGTCTTTTACTATATTTATATCTTTTAAGATGCTTCCAGTCTATTACTATTTTATTCATACATGCCTACATATTTATTTTTCCTAATCAAATGAACATACACGATTACTCTGTCATTTATTTTACATCAAATAAACTAATATAATGCACAGTTCAATTTGAGTGATTTATCAACTTTACATGTTATCATATAAGCTAAACATGACGTGAGCAGTTGTGCTATCGGAACACTCAACCATATCCCAATAGGGCTTAGATGAGGAAGAACATTTAACAGCATAAAAATAAGTACAGGTTCAGAAAACACTAAACTATACGATAGTGTACTTTCTGCAATGGCATAAAGAAAAGAAATTGTCATTCGTACATACGCATACGCTACTAAAGAAAATAAAAAAAGAGGTAAATAAGCAGCAATCTCTTGACTAGCCTCTAGTGATGTTCCAAAAAGAATGCCTATCCAATTTGATGTAAACCATAAGAAAAAGCTACACACCATAGATACACCAAAACTAGCCTTATAAGATAAACTACGCATTGTTAGCATTTTATCTAATTGCTTTCGACCAAAATAGCGACTAATTAAAGGTTGCGTGCCGTCTCCAACACCTTGTAATAATAAATAAACAACAGTTGTGACATAAGAAATGCACCCATATACTGCTACAGATTGTGCATTCCCATACGTCATTAAATAACGATTTAATAAAATAGCCGTTATTTGTGTTGCAAAGACTAGTCCAAATGGTGCAAAAGCTAACTTCAGTATAGCTTTCCAATAGCTAATTAAAGAGATTTCCCAACTATTAAACGGCATACGTCGTTTCAAAGTAAAGAAAACGGCTAAAATTGCTGTAGCTGCTTGTCCAATAATCGTTGCCAAAGCCGCTCCACTCATTCCCCAATGATATACCCAAACAAAGAGATAGTCCAAAACACTATTGATAACAAACCCTAAAATCATTGCCCCCATAGCAAAGGTTGATCCACCTAAATTTCTAATAAACGGAACTAACCCTGTTGCAAAAATCTGACACGTTGCTCCTAAAGCAATAACACTGACATATTCTGCCGTTAAATCAAAACTCTCGCCTTTCGCTCCTAACAGTTCTAACAATATAGGCAATGCAACTATGACAACCACGCTTAAACATAGACTAACACAGCTCAATAACAAGACAGTACTTCTAAAAGATATCTTTGCTTCGTCTTCTTTATCTTGATGACGTAAAATTGTAAAACGGATTGCTCCAGATAATCCAATCCCTGTTCCAAGTGCTTGAATAAATGCAGTAATAGGATACCCCAAGGTTATACATGCCAATCCAATATCGCCTAAACTGTTTCCTAAAAAAAGACCGTCCACAATTGTATAAACACCGGACAACGCAAAAGCAATAACAGACGGTACAACTGTCTTTAAAAACACACGTGTATCAGTCATTGTATCTGTCCTTTCTTTGAAAATAGATGGGCAAATTGTGTTAAATGTTGATTTAGTTCTGTCATTGTTCCAAATCCCATTTGTTCTATGACATTTAGTTCTAAACGTCTTAATTCCGTCATAATTTCTTTCGTATATACTCTCCCTTTTTCTGTCAGTTGGATTGTCTTATGGCGTCTATCCTGAACACTTGGTACTAATGTAACATATTGCTTTGTTTCAAAATCTTTCAAAATATCATGCACCGTTTGCTTAGGAATGACCCATTTTTGACTAATATCCTTTTGTGTCTGTACAACAGTATTGTTTTCATAAAATGAATATAGCATTAGCAAACTATTCAATGATAACCCATGTTGTTTAGCCCAATTTTCATATAATACATTGATTTCTCGCCAAAGTGTATAAAAACGATTTAATTCATACAACATTTCTCTTTCTGTCGGCATAATACTCCTCCTCGAAACTCAGTCTGTTTTCGGACTAATTTTACGTTAAATCTGTACTTCTGTCAATCTCCAAAAAATCTAGTCTATTTACTTAGGATTAGTCCCCCTCAAATACTAACTAAACGATACCTTTTCACAAAAAAACGGAATGATACTAATAGTTTATTAAATTTGACTTATTTACACCTCTACCTCCTTTTCATTAATAGCAAATATAAAAGTCAAAATTTAAACAAATTGTAGTATATATTTTAGTCAAGATATACTCTACCTACTACAATTTAAACGATGCATCACAACATTCCAAAACATTCTTATATACAATCACTCTGTTTAATGATAATCATTCACACTCCTATTTAATCTCTTTCATTCAAAAAACGGATCATATTGACATGACCCATTAAACGATTAGATAACATTAGCACTATACTGTACGACTTGTGCTATTTTTAAACCTTTTTATATCATTCTAGTCATTCACCTTAAATAGCCTTACAACTTAAGATGTTGACTAAACACCATTCTGATATGTTTATCAACCGCTGTTAATTACTACACTCTACTAGTTTATAAAAAATAATCGTGTTGGTATTGCCAACACGATTATTTTTTATTCCATTCCTAAAATTTCTACGAAAACGACAGAAATAATGGAGTGTTTCTTAAACACGTATTATTGTCATGTCAATGATTTTAATATTACACACTCAATCTTCGAACTATCCTTGTAGCACTTTTTTAACTAAAGAATTTACAGTATTTCCGTCTGCTTTTCCTTTAAGTTCTGCCATAACTGGTCCCATAACTTTACCAAAATCAGCCATACCTGTTGCACCAACTTGTTGTGCAATTTTTTTGATAGCCTCAATAATTTCATTTTCTGATAATTGTTCTGGCAAATATTTTTCAACAATAGAAACTTCTTGTTGTGTTTTTTCAACCAAATCTTGACGGTTAGCTTTTAAAAATTCTTGAATAGATTCTTTCCTTTGTTTTAACTCTCTAGCTAGAATAGTTAATTCTTCATCAGATGTCAGCTCACGTTTAGCCTCTATTGTTGCATGTTGTACACTGGCTTTCAACATTCTCAAAACCGCTAAAACATCTTTTTCTTTTGCTTTCATTGCTTCCTTAATATCTTGGTTTAATGTATCTATTAAACTCATAAAATCCACTCCTCATATACTATTTATCATGATTATATCATTATTTTATACAAACGTGTACCTTTTTTCTGCTTTAACCAGATATGTGACTATACTTAAAATAACTGGAATATTTTTCATCAGATTGATTTACCGTTCAACATCTTATTAGCTATCCAAAATATAACCTAACATAACATAATTTAGCACACAATATATCGTTATCAGTAAATAAAAACATTATCCAACGGAGATTTAATAAACATAACTACAAAACAGGTTGAACAATGCTCAACCTGTCTAGTATATATCAATTAAAATTTGCGTTTACGTGCAGCTTCTGATTTTTTCTTACGTCTTACACTTGGTTTTTCATAAAATTCGCGTTTACGAACTTCTTGCAAAGTACCAGTTTTTGAAACATTACGTTTAAAGCGACGAAGAGCATCATCAAGCGTTTCGTTTTTACGAACAACTGTTTTTGACATAATAGCTTACCTCCCTCCGAACACTACATACAACATTTATTCACTTTAGTTAGTGTGAACATGTTCTCACGTATTATACTAGAAAGATAAACAAACGTCAAGATATAAATTTTTACCCTTGGGTATTTTATCAATCGAATGTGATAATGTCTTAAAGTAATCGAATGACAAAATGTCCCAAAATGATAAACTAGAGATATGAAAAGGATAGAATTAACAGTGAATGAAATAAAAAAATATAACGTCATCAAAGCCGTTCATCATGGCAAAAAAACAAAACAACGTGCCTGTGTTGAATTAACATTATCATTAAGACAAATTAACCGACTACTTCACAATTATGTTCAATTGGGTAAGTCAGCTTTTTCTCATAAAAATAAAAAACGCTCTCCAAAGCATAGTCTACCTGAATCTACTAAAACTTTTATTGTAGAATTATACCAATCATTTACCAATTTAAAACCTAATGTTGTTCATTTTACTGAAATTTTAAAACAAGAACATGGCATCAATTTAACAGATACAACTGTTCGTACCATTCTCTATAACCATGGGATGATTTCTCCCAAAACACATCGTAAAACAGTAAAACGACTAAAACAACAGAAAAAAGTAGCACAACAAGTGAGACATGAATTGTCTATAAACTTACCCCGTTCTTGTGAGTTTCTAGCAGATAGTGACACTATCCATCCTAGTCGTCCGAGAAAAAAATATTGTGGCGAACTGATACAAATGGACGCTAGCCAATTCAGATGGTTTGGTCAAACTGTCTCTCATCTTCATGTTGCCATTGATGATGCTTCTGGTAATATTGTTGGTGCCTATTTTGCCCCACAAGAAACGCTGAAAGGCTATTATCAGGTGTTACATCAGATATTAACCAATTATGGTATTCCTGCTGCTTTTTTAACGGATAGACGAACGGTATTTGATTATCAAAGGAAAGGGACTCAACAGCTTCAAGACGATACCATGACACAGTTTGGTTTTGCTTGTTTTCAGTTAGGTATTAGCCTTAAAACAACATCTATTCCACAGGGGAAAGGACGTGTGGAACGTTTAAACAATACCTTACAATCCCGATTACCTGTTGATTTGG
>NZ_SPPB01000061.1 GCF_004570605.1 Granulicatella sp. WM01
CACACAAAAGCGTTGGTTATTGAAGCATTTAATGGGGATATTTTCTTGAATATCGCTGACAACATTTATGCCACACGTTGTTTGTTAACACATGAAGAGCATTCAGCGGTGTTTGATTTGGGTGAGAATATAAAAAAAGAAAGACGCCAATACGTTCCACCACAATCACACCCGTGGAAACTGGCATCTTTCAAACGCTATCTCAAGAGTATTGGAAAAACTCTTGAAGAGTATCAAGACAACAAGCTTGCTTGATACTTTAATAGCATACATTATTTTGCCCTATAAGTGCAATGATTTTTTTTAAAATCATTGCACTTATAGTGGCCCACATTTTGGGACATTTTCATTTTCGATTGACACACAATTTTTATTATGTTCCATTAACTTATCCTCAAAATAAGCAATGTCATCCTTTGTACTTAAATGTAATTTCATAACTATACAGAACACTTATTTATCAATAGTATATTGTGCTCTTTCTCCTCCTATATATTTTAATCTAGAATATAAACCAGTTACTCTAGCATTCCCAAATAATTTAAAACAATGCCTAAATGGCACTTGAACAAATTTGATATGCATGCCAATTTCTGTATCTCCTATATCTATACCTGCATCTGCACTGATATATTCTACTACAATAGGATTATCAAATTTTTCCCAAGCAGCAGTTGCAATAGCTCCTCCTGCCTTAATAGTAGGCACAACATTAACAGCATCTAAAAAATATTTTGACATGATATTACTTTCAACAACTAAAGCACGATTAAGATGCTCGCAACACTGAACTGCAAAATATATGTCATGTTTTTTCAAAACAGAATATACCATCTCAATAACTTCTCTACCTATTTCCAAATTTGTAGCACTCCCTATTTTATTGCCTAAAATCTCACTAGTACTACACCCTAAAACAAAAATATCATCTTTTTTCAGCTTTGATAATGTGATAAAATCTTCTAAATACATAATAAATTCTTTATTATTCATGATCTGTCTCCCAATCATTAAAGTCTAACTACATATTTGGTTATAACATATAATCTTTTATAAATCAACTTAATCCGTTTGACAAATTACTTACGAAGTCGCTATGTTTCTATTAGATAAAGTCATATGGATACGAATTGAACTTTTCAATGTTTTTCTAAAGGTATTTTCACATTGTTCATGTCATAATCATTACTAATTTCTCCAGTAAATCTACAATTATAGAAAAGAATACAATACACCATCATTCTACTATACATTCTATTTTTTATTCTTTTAAAATATTAACAATTCAGTTAACTTTTCTTTTTTATATCTAAAAAATGAAAACTAATACCGTCTTAATTATTTGTATCTTTTAAAAGAATGTGGCAAAAAAAATTTACTACACTTAGTTATATTTTATTAACTAACACAATTTATTGTGCACCCAAAAAAGACCGATAGATGAACTATCAGTCTTTTTATTAATTTACAAATTATTTACTACTTCTTCAACTAAAGCAATAACTTCATCGACTGTTGAACAGTCATTTACAGCTTTTTCAGCTAAACGTTTCATATCAGTTGTATCTAATTTTTTCATTAAACTACGTGTTTTTAAAATACTTGAAGCACTCATTGAAAACTCGTCTAAACCTAAACCAACTAACAATGGAACAGCTAATTGATCGCCTGCCATTTCGCCACACATACCAGCCCATTTGCCTTGTGCATGTGCAGAATCAATAACATGTTTAATCAATGTTAAAATAGATGGATTATATGGTTGATACAAGTAAGACACTTGTTCATTCATACGATCAGCAGCCATTGTATATTGGATTAAATCATTTGTTCCAATACTGAAGAAATCAACTTCTTTAGCAAACTGATGTGCCAATACAGCCGCAGCAGGAATTTCAATCATAATACCAACTTGAATATCTTCTGATACAACAATGTTTTCTGCTAATAATTCTTCTTTCACACTATTTAAAATAGCTTTAGCTGAACGGAATTCTTGCAGTGTTGCAATCATTGGAAACATGATACGTAATTTTCCATATACAGATGCACGTAGCAAGGCACGTAACTGCGTTTTAAACATATCTTTACGATCCAGTGAAATACGAATTGCACGGTATCCTAAGAAAGGATTCATTTCGTGTGGTAACTCTAAATACGGTAACTCCTTATCTCCACCAATATCCATTGTACGCACAACAACTGCTTTGCCATTCATACCTTCTAACACAGCTTTATATGCTTCAAATTGCTCATCTTCAGTTGGAAATTCAGCAGAATCCATATATAAAAATTCTGTACGGTATAAACCAACAGCTTCAGCACCATTAGCATGAACACCTTTTAAATCTTTTGGTGTACCAATATTTGCAGCTAACTCAAAATGTTTCCCATCTTTTGTAATGGTTTCTTCATGTTTAAGTTTTTCCCATTCTGCTTTTTGTTGAGCAAAATCTTCTGCTTTTTTGTGGTATTCAGCAATTACATCTTCTGAAGGATTAACAAATACATTCCCATCTAATCCATCAATAATTAGCATATCACCTTGTTTTACATCTTCTGTAATTGTTCCTGTTCCTACAATAGCAGGAATTTCTAAAGAACGTGCCATAATAGCTGAGTGCGATGTACGACCACCAATATCAGTAATAAATCCTTTAACATATTGGCGATTTAACTGTGCAGTATCACTAGGTGTTAAATCTTTTGCCACAATTATGACTTCCTCACGAATTGTTGCTGGGCTAGGAATATTTACACCTAACAAATTCGCCAATACACGCTTAGTCACATCACGAATATCAGCTGCTCTTTCTTGCATGTATGGATTATCAGTCATTGATTCAAATAAACCAATAAACATATCTGCTACTTCTTTTAAGGCAGCTTCCGCATTTGTATTTTTTCCTTTAATTGTTGTTTGGATTTGCTCCACCAACTCTGGATCATTTAGTACCATTAAATGAGCTTCAAACACTTGCGCCTCTTTAGGTCCTAAATTTGCTAAAGCAACATCGCGAATTGTTTCAATTTCAACTTGAGATTTTGCTAATGCTTTATCTAATCTGTCTAATTCTTCCTGAACATTATCGACTGTTTTAGTCTCAAATGATAAATCTGGTTCAATTAAACGATACGCTTTAGCAAGTGCAATACCGTCACTTGCTGCAATACCAGTTAAATGTTTTGCCATGATTATTCAGCCAATCCTTCTTTTTTCATTGCTTCGTCAATCGCATTGATCGCTTCAACTTCATCAGATCCCTCTGCTGTAATGATAACATCTGAACCTTGACCAACACCTAAAGACATTACGCCCATAATTGATTTTAAATTCACTTTTTTCCCTTTATACTCTAAATTGATTTCTGAAGAAAATTTACTAGCTGCTTGTACTAATAAAGTAGCTGGTCTTGCATGAATCCCTGTTTCTGCTACTACATGATATTCTCTTTTTTCCATAATAAAAAACTCCTTTGTTCATTAAAATATTTTTTAAGATTAGAGTATAAACTCTTTACATAAGTTATTTTAACACGTTTATATAACCTACTCAACTATTTTTTTCATTTAATACTCTTTTTCACAGTTTTTTATTCTTTTTTTCCTAAACACAACTAAAAAATAGTTCTCCAACAAAATAATACAAACAGGATATTTTGGGATATATTCTCCCTCATATATGCCCTTAACAAAACTACAAACCTAGAATGTCTTTAATGTCTTCACTTGTTAAATTTTGACGATTTAAAAGAACATTATTCTCATCACCAACAACAGACTCAAATAATTCTTTTTTCTTCTGCTGTAAATGTAACATTTTTTCTTCTATCGTTCCTTGAGATACCATTCGATAAACTTGAACTGTATTTTTTTGTCCCATGCGGTGTGCTCGACTCATAGCTTGTTCTTCAACAGCAGGATTCCACCATAAATCATATAAAATAATCGTATCAGCTCCAGTTAAATTTAATCCTGTCCCACCAACTTTTAAAGAAAGTAAAAAAACATCATATGTTCCTTCGTTAAACTCATTAACTAAATGAAGACGCTCATTTACAGGTGTTTTACCTGTTAATAGCAATGTTTTATAATGCCGTTCTTGCAATTCTTTTTCTAAAATTGTTAACATCTTAGAAAACTGAGAAAACACTAATAAACGATGCCCATTTGAAATAGCAGTTCCTACCAAATTTAAAAACTGTTCTAATTTCCCTGATTTTCCTACATAATTTTCTACAAATAAATCTGGGTGACAACAAATCTGGCGAAGTCTTGTCAGACCTGATAAAATATCAAATCTATGTTGAACCATATCTTGTTCTGAATAGTGACGAATCTGTTCCTGCATACGTTGTAAATAACCAACATAAATTACTTTTTGTTCTTTTGTCAATTCACTGTACATTACTGTTTCAAGTTTATCTGGTAATTCTGTCAACACATCTTTTTTTAAGCGTCTTAGTAAAAATGGACGTGCAATTTTTGCAATTGTTTCATCAGATAATTGACGAAATTCCTTTATTGTAGGAAATAATCCAGGTAAAATAAGTGAATAAATCGACCAAAAATCTTCTTTTCTATTTTCAATAGGTGTTCCACTCAAAGCAAACATGAAATCTGCTGTAATATCCCTTAAACTATGATGAATTTTTGTCGTGGCATTTTTTAATAGCTGTGACTCATCTAAAATGACTACATGCCATTCTTGATCATAATACGTCAACATATCTCGTCTAAATGATTGATAAGATGTCATAAACACATCTATTGATTTATCTTTAAGCATACTTATTCTCTCGTGTTTAGTCCCACTTACCACACGAACAACTAAATTCGGAGCAAATTTTTCAAATTCACACTGCCAATTAAAAATGAGCGATGCAGGTGCTACAATTAAGGCTTTTTTATCTCTCATATTGTTCTGCTCATACTCACTTAAAAGATATGTAATCGCTTGAATGGTTTTTCCAAGTCCCATATCATCTGCTAAAATTCCTCCCAGCTTATGATAAGATAACATTTTCAACCATTTAAATCCATATTCTTGATAAGGTTTTAATGTAGCTTTTAACGTTTTTGGAATAGACACAGGAAACGTTTCAGGATGGGTCAAATCATGAATTAACGCCCTAAAAGAGTCATCTTTAATGGCATCATCTAACTTATCTACTATACTTAGTGCTTGTGTTTGATGTAACTGAACTGTCCCATTTTTAATACTATATTTTCCACGAATATTATCCAAAATATGATGTACTTTTGAAAACTCCTCAGTTTCTAAAGGCAACATTCTTCCATCAGAAAGCTCATAAAAAGTTGATTTTTCTTTAATATGTTTCAAAATATGCTCAATATCATATTGAGAGATGCCATCTATATCAAATGAAATATCTAGTAAGCCACCTTGTCGAGTAATTTCAATATCTAATGTAACATGCTCAAGAAATATATTTTGAAAGTCTTTTGGTAACTGCACCGAACCGAATTTTTCTAAATATTTTAAATCATAGCTTAAAAAATGATACAATTCATGATGCGTATGACAAAACTTCTCTAAATTTTTAATCCCAAGTTGGTACAAACACCGATTAATTTGATTTTCCAAAGTCACATCACGTTGCACATATTCTGCTTGTGGATAATGGTAATCAATAGTGATATATACAGACAAATCGTGCACATCAACACTAAACAAAACGTCCGGACTCTCTTGACTTACTTTTTTCATAAATGAATCATTAATGTGAGCAATTTGGCTCAATAAAGGCAGCGTATAATCAATAAAATCGGATATGTAAGTCTGAGGTATATAAACTTCTTTTTGTTTCATGCGTTTAAATAACTTCAGCACTTTTTTGTAAATCTTCATTTTTTGAAATGAAACATGACAAAACACATCATCAATACATAACAATTGCATTTTTTCAAATAAGTGTATATGTTGATTTAACAATTTTAATACCAATTGTTCTTCATGTTCTTCAATATTTATATGTAAAAATTTAGTTTCACTCTGATAAGCTGATATTGGAAAAGTATTTTGCTGAAAGATAATTGTAGCATTAGGCAATGCCTTTATCTTTTCAAATAGAGTAACCACATGCTCTGGAGGAATCATGAGATATTTTCCATACTGCACAATACTTTCCTGCTCAAATAATTCAAATAACCATTCTAAAAATGCGTGCTCTACGTGCCCTAGAGCATCATACTGCCAATTTATTTGTTCACGACTGCCGAAATCACTTATCATTTTCAAAGTATATTCATAACTAAATTGATGAAATTGTTTAATTGTATAATATTTTTCTTTTCCTATCTTCAAACTTAATTTAACGACTTCTCCAACTTTGCCAAGCTCATAATCAATACACACTTGACAGTCTAGGTGAACATTGGCATTTTGAGAGAATACTAGTTCATTTTTTCTCTCCATTGTATCCAATAAATAATACATCTCTTTATTAAATTGATTAATATAATGTGTTGGAACAACCGTTTCTTTTAAGTGTGTTTGTCTAATATTTTCATACCCTTTTACATTCAAATATAATTCAACAGCAACACTGTGTCGACAATAATGTTTTTGTTTAAATTCATGACAAGAACACGAATCTTGATGATTACCAGTAGTATCCAAATAGACATCATATAATTGCATCCCATCCAAAACTTCAGCAAACCATACTTTAGAAGCTGCATATTTTATCGCATTAATAACACGATTTTGTGCAACTAATGTTTTAGCATGCTCAATAACTTTATTATCAAGTTTTGCACACATGTTTTTCACCACCAAATCCCTATATCATTAAAAATATTATTTATTATATTTTCCCTTTTTTTAACAAAATTGTAAAGTTTTTTACATTCTTTCGTCTAATGTTAATAATAGTTCATATAAATCTGTTACATGTAATGCTTTTTTCTCTTCTTCATTAAAATCTTTTACAATTTCTCCTCTATGTAACACAATTAATCTATTTCCATAGTGTAAAGCGTCTGGCAAATGATGAGTAATCATTAAACTTGTTAAATGATTGTTTTTAATGATTTGATGAGTAAGCTCCATAATCATACGTTGTGTCTTAGGATCTAATGCCGCCGTGTGTTCATCTAATAACAGGAGTTCTGGTGAATGTAATGTTGCCATAATAAGAGCAATTGCTTGTCTTTGTCCACCAGATAAAACACCAACTTCACTCTCTAAACGTGTTTCCAAATTTAAATTCAAACTAGCCAATTGCTGTTTAAAAAATTCTTTTTCGTCATGAGAATGTCCTCTTTTTAATGTTCTTTTTTTTCCACGTCGATAAGCCAATGCCATATTTTCCAAAATTGTCATTCTTGGTGCTGTGCCAAGAGAGGGATCTTGGAAAACTCGACTAATTTGTTTAGCACGTTTATGTTCAGGCAATTGCGTTACATCTTGTTCATCAATAATGATTTTTCCACTATCCAAAAAGAATGTTCCAGCTAGAGCATTTAATAAAGTTGACTTTCCTGCACCATTTCCACCTATTACTGTAATAAAATCTCCTTTTTCAATGTTTAAAGATATGTTTTTCAATGCATAATAGGCTTGATCATTTTTCATATAAAATGTTTTATCAATATCTTGTAATCTAATATACGTCATACTATACTCCTTTTTTACTTTTCAATGTGACATGCGGTAAAGTTAGAAAAATAGCAATAATGCATGCAGACATCATTTTAAAATCATTTGCCTCAAATATATTTAAACTTAAGACAAAAACTAATAGTAGGCGATATACTATTGCTCCTACAACAATAGAAATTAAACGTTCTCCAAAAGAAACTTTAGCAAATAAAACTTCTGCAATAATAATTGCTGCAAGAGCAATGACAATAGTACCTATTCCACTATTTACGTCTATAAATCCATTACTTTGTGCTAAAACAGCTCCTGATAGTGCAATAATAGCATTGGCAATCATTAATCCAAAAATCGTCATTTTATTCGTTGAAATCCCTAATGATTTTGCCATTTTTTTATTATCACCAGTAGCAATAAGAGCTTGACCAAGTTCTGTTGAAAAGAAAAATAGCATTAAGCCAATTAGTAGTCCGATTAAAATAAATCCTACTAAAATACCATCAAAATATTCCGGTAAATTTAAAAATGAAACACTCGTGAAAATTGTCGGTTTATTCAAAAGTGTCATATTAGCACGTCCCATAATCCTCAAATTAATAGACAATAATGCTGTCATTGTCAAAATTCCAGATAATAAACTAGGAATTTTACAAACTGTCATTAAAAATCCAGTTAATAACCCTGCCATAATTCCTGAACACATTGCAATAACTGTTGCTAAAATAGGATGCACACCCTGATAAATTAACACAGCACAAACAGCTCCCCCCAAAGGAAAAGTACCTTCAGTTGTCATATCTGCAAATGATAAAATTCTAAATGTAATAAATAAACCAAGCGATAGTAAACTCCATAAAATCCCTTGCATAATCGCTGAAATAATGATTGTCATCGTATCTCTCCTATTTTTTATTGTTTGCCATGAATAATTTTCGCTCTATCTTTTAATGCTTTTGGAATAGTAATGTGTAATTGTTGAGCTTTTTTCTCATTAATATATAGCTCATCTCCTGCTGGAATATATAACGGAATATTTTGAGGATGTTCACCTTTTATGATTTTATCAACAATTTTAGCCGTTTCTACACCAATGTTATATTGATTAACTCCCATACTCAATACCCCACCATCAGCAACCATTGTTTCTGCAGAAGGAAATACTGGAACATTAAATTTATCTGTCACATTAATAATTGTAGGCATTGCACTGGCAATTGTATTATCTACAGGTAAAAATACTGCATCAACCTGTTTAGTCATCAAGTTTTCACTAACTTGTTGCAAATCATTTGTATTTGTAATAGAAGCAAGCTCAATAGTCAATCCCAATTTTTCTGCCACTAATTTTGCTTCTTCAATTTGTAAAACTGCATTGTCCTCATTTGCTGTATAAATAAAACCAATTTTTTTAAGATTAGGCATAACTTGTAGCATAATATTAAATTGTTCTTGAATTGGTGTACGATGTGCAACACCCGTTACATTATTTTCTGATGATTGCTCTGATTTCATTAAGCCTGATTGTACAGGATAAGACACGCCTGCTAAAATAATCGGTTTACTGTTTGTTGCTTTTGCAAGTGAGACTGATGAAGCTGTTGTAATTCCAACTAAAATATCCGTTTCCTGATTTAATTTTTCACTCATTGTCGCTAAATTACTTTGATCACCCTGTGCATTTTGTAATTGGATACTCACATTATTTCCATCTTTATACCCTAATCTTTCCATTTCCTCTCTAAATCCTTTATAAATTGTATCCAAAGCATCATGGCTTAATAATTGTAAAACACCTACACGAATTTGTTTATTCTCTTTATTAGAATACCCATTATCCTTTTTATTACTCTGTGCACCAATAAAATATCCACCTAAAAGAATTAATATACCTATAATCGCACCTAATAATTTTTTATTTTTCATTTTTATTTTCTCCTTATAATATAATTAACCCATTTAAGACAAAAATAGCCACTTAAACATAAGTGGCATTATCATTTTATTATTGTTAAACATTACAAAATAAAACAGCCACGTTAGCGTTCTACATGGCTGGGTCTATCACATTTATCACCACATAGATACACATGCACAAAAATGGCAGGTTGTATCTATGTACAAAAGTACGTTAAGAACAACCTGTATCTATTGGCTTTGCCAACGCTGGCTAACAAAATAAGACACACTATTTTTCATCTCTTAACGCTCCTCTCATTAATATAAGCAGAAGATACCAAATTTTAAAAGATTTGTCAATAGAAAATTATTATTTATATCAATCGAATGTGATAATGTCTTAAAGTAATCGAATGACAAAATGTCCCAAAATGATAAACTAGAGATATGAAAAGGATAGAATTAACAGTGAATGAAATAAAAAAATATAACGTCATCAAAG
>NZ_SPPB01000062.1 GCF_004570605.1 Granulicatella sp. WM01
ACGAGGGACTAATGAAAATCACAATGGTTTAATTCGAGAATTTTTACCGAAGGGAAAATCATTTAATTTAGTACCTATTCAAATGATAACAACTATACAAAATGCGTTAAATAATAGACCTAGACGTCTACTAGACTATGATACACCTCATACTATGTTTAATCGTTTGTGTGCAACGACATAAACTATAACAGAATAGGTGTAACCGTAAAGGCTCGCTACGCTAATACCTTGACCGTTACACCTATTCCATTACAAAACAACTATGTCGCACACAGACATAGACTGTGACTTTAGTATTTTTCATGTACTGTTGCACTTGGCTTTACAATTCGAGAATTTCATTTAAACGAAAAGACTAATGTATTGTATAAAAAGAATGAGTATAATTTCGTAGGATTTTAACTTGATAAAACTGTGGAAATACATTACAATGGATAGCGTGAAACATTTTAAATTTGTGTAACATTGATATGGAGAACAGTATGACACCTCAACAATTTAAAGACATTTTATCAACGCATAATATTCATTTGACTGCACAACAAGAACAACAGTATCAAACATATTATCACTTATTGATAGAATGGAATGAAAAAATGAATTTAACAGCAATTACAGATGAAGAAGAAGTGTATTTGAAGCATTTTTATGATTCTGTAACACTTTTATTGCGTACGCCACTTTTACAACATTCTATTCATATATGTGATGTTGGTGCAGGGGCAGGTTTTCCAAGTATTCCTTTAAAAATTTTATTTCCACATCTTAAAGTCACGATTGTTGACTCGTTGAATAAGCGGATTACTTTTTTAAAAACATTAGTTCAAGAACTCGCTTTGGATGAGGTATATTGCTACCATGATAGAGCAGAAACATTTGCTCAACAGAAACAGTTTAGAGAAATGTTTGATGTCGTTACAGCAAGAGCAGTAGCAAGACTAAACCTATTGAGTGAATTGTGCATTCCGTTAGTTAAAGTAGGGGGATATTTTGCTGCAATGAAAGCTAGTAGTGGAATTGAAGAAAAGCAAGAAGCCAGTAAGGCTATTCAAATATTAGGTGGCATATTAACAGAGGATATTTCGTTTGAATTGCCTGAACAAGCTGGAATACGCCATATTTTATTGATACAAAAGATAAAAGGAACACCAAAAAAATATCCAAGAAAAGCAGGTATTCCTGCTAAAAATCCATTGTGTTAGGAGGGAAAATATGGGAAAAGTGATTGCAATATCTAATCAAAAAGGTGGTGTTGGAAAAACAACAACTGCCATTAATTTGGGAGCGAGTTTAGCTTATTTAGGGCATAAAGTGCTATTAATTGATAGTGATGCACAGGGGAACGCAACAAGTGGATTAGGCATTAATAAGTCTGATGTTGAAAATAGAGATATTTATAGCGTTCTAGTAGACAAGCGACCTATTCGAGAAACGATTTGTCCATCTAGTCGAGAGAATTTATTTGTTGTTCCAGCGACTATCAATTTAGCAGGAGCAGAGATGGAACTTTATACTATTCCAAATAGAGAGCGTCTTTTAAAAGAGGCTATTGCTACAGTTGTTGAGGAATATGATTATATTTTAATTGATTGCCCACCTGCTCTAGGAGCATTAACGTTAAATGCTTTTACAGCTAGTGATTCTGTGTTAATCCCTGTTCAATGTGAATATTATGCTTTAGAGGGATTGGGACAATTATGGAATACAATCCGTTTAGTTCATCAACATTTCAATAAAGATTTGCAAATTGAAGGTGTATTGCTCACTATGCTTGATGCACGTACGAATTTAGGTGCAGAAGTTGTTGAGGAAGTACGAAAATATTTTAAAGAAAAAGTATACGATACAATTATTATGCGTAATGTTCGCTTATCTGAGGCACCAAGTTATGGTCAAGCAATTATTGACTATGATCATCGCTCTAAAGGTGCAGAGCTATATTTAGAATTAGCAAAGGAAGTGTTAGCAAATGGTTGAGAAAAAAGAAAAAACTACCAAAGCAACTAAAGGGTTAGGCAGAGGAATAGGCACACTATTTTCTTCACCAATTGAAACTTTGGAACAAATTGCTGATCATGAACAAGTTGAAGACATTGCCTTAGCTCAAATTAGACCTAATCCTTATCAACCACGTAAAACCTTTGATGAAGAGGCATTAAAAGAATTGGCAGACTCTATTAAACAGACTGGTGTTTTTCAACCTGTTATTTTAAGAAAATCATCTGTAAAAGGCTATGAAATTGTTGCTGGTGAAAGACGTGTGCGAGCATCTAAGTTGGCAGGAAAAGAAACGATTCCAGCCATTGTTAGACAATTAGATGAAACGTTAATGATTGAAATTGCTGTGGTTGAAAATCTACAACGTGAAGATTTGAATCCTTTGGAAGAAGCACATGCTTACAGTACATTAATGACAAAACTATCTTTAACACAAGCACAAGTAGCGGAAAGATTAGGAAAAAGTCGTCCTTATATTGCAAATTATATTCGTTTACTAGGGTTACCACCTATCGTTAAGAAACATCTACAATTGGGTGAACTATCCATGGGGCAAGCCCGTACATTGTTAGCACTTGATCAAACAGATGATATGACAGCTTTAGCAAAAAGAGCAATTTCTGAAGGTTTGACAGTTAGACAGTTAGAGGAGATTGTTCAAAAAATTATGAACCCTCAACAGAAAAAAACGATAAAAAAAGCAAAAGTTCAACGTCCATATTATATTTTAGAAAGTGAAGAGCAATTAACGGATAAGTTTGGAACGTCTGTGAAAATTATGGACAAAGGGGATAGAGGGAAAATAGAAATTGAGTATGTGTCTAAAGATGATTTAACCCGTATTTTAGAGATACTACATATTCGATTTGATGACTAGAGGAGTGTGTATATGCAACTAAAAAGCTATGGCTTACATGATATTGTTGAAATGAAAAAACCACATGCTTGTCAGACAAATAAATGGGAAATTATCCGAATGGGAATGGATATTCGCTTGAAATGTGAGCATTGTGGGCATCTTGTGTTGATGCCTAGACGTGATTTTAATAAAAAAATGAAAAAAGTATTGGTCAAAGTAGCACCAATTCATCAAGAAAATGAGGAAAGTGAGTAAAATTATGGCATTAACAGCTGGGATTGTAGGATTACCAAATGTTGGAAAATCCACATTATTTAACGCAATTACGAAAGCAGGAGTTGAAGCGGCAAATTATCCATTTGCGACTATTGATCCAAATGTTGGAGTAGTGGAAGTTCCAGATGAACGTTTACAAAAATTGACGGAATTAGTGAAACCTAAAAAAACTGTTCCAACCACATTTGAGTTTACAGATATTGCAGGAATAGTACGTGGAGCAAGCAAAGGAGAGGGTTTAGGAAATAAATTTTTGAGCCATATTAGACAAGTTGATGCCATTTGTCACGTTGTTCGGTGCTTTGAAGATGAGAATATTACACATGTTGACGGGAAAGTAGATCCTTTGGCGGATATTGATACGATTAATTTAGAATTAGTATTGGCTGATTTAGAAAGTGTTGAAAAGCGTTTAGCACGTGTAGCTAAATTAGCTAAACAAAAAGATAAAGAGGCTGTTATTGAGGCTGAATTATTGACCCGTTTAAAAGCTGTTTTAGAAGAAGGAAAATCGGCGCGAACACTTGAGTTTACCGAAGAAGAGCTAGCCATTGTAAAAGGTTTCTTCCTATTGAGTATAAAACCAGTTTTATATGTAGCTAATATTTCAGAAGATGATTTAAGCACAGGTGGAACCAATCAATATGTTGAACAAGTGCGTCAATTTGCTCAAAGTGAAAGTGCAGAAGTCGTAGTCGTTTGTGCTAGAATTGAGGAAGAAGTAGCTGAATTAGATGACGAAGAGAAACGTGAATTTTTAAAAGACTATGGTATTGATATTTCAGGGTTAGATATTTTAATTCAACGTGCCTACACTTTACTTGGACTTGGTACGTATTTTACAGCAGGAGAACAAGAAGTGCGTGCATGGACATTTAAACGTGGAATGAAAGCTCCACAATGTGCAGGAATTATTCACTCTGATTTTGAGAGAGGATTTATTCGTGCTGAAACTGTTGCTTATGATGATTTATCAGCATACGGAAATATGCAAAAAGCTAAAGAAGCAGGACGTGTGCGTTTAGAAGGAAAAGAATACGTTGTACAAGACGGAGATATTATGCTCTTTAGATTTAATGTGTAAGACTGAGCATGGAAGATTAATGATAAGTTATTTTATTTTTGCTGAATTATGTTACTTGTGGATAATTAATGTATAATCAGTATTTATATAATATAACTTGATGTGTTATGTCGATAGGGTGAATGTAAGAGAAATTGTGTGCTTAGTTAGATAGCACGATAATAGTCATAGAAAAATAAATCACAAAAAATATAATGGGGGTTATGAAATATGGCAAAAGTGAAACAAAGAATAAATAAAGGTGTAACAGGAGGATTCATACTTTCAATTCTATTTGTTATTTTTGGTATTTTTATGTTGAGTGTTAATTTACTTGAAACATACGAGCAGTTAAGTAAAGATGGGCAAGTGTATACAGGAATACATGATACTAAAAATGACAATACAGATTTAGCCGTTTCTATTCAGTCTGTAAGTGATCTTATTGAAGAAGCAAAAACAGGAGATTATTATTTGGCTTGGACAAGCGATGGTTATTTAGTGGTTGTTGAAGTACCAAGAGGAGATAAAACATTGCAACAATTGGAAAAAGATGAGGAAGACATGTTAATAGAGCCTTATCACTTTACAGCTAGACAAGTACCATTTGATGCAGCCTCTCAAACAAAACTTAAACAATATTTTTCAAATACTGAAGTCAAAGATGTTGTGAATACACAGTCATTGTTGTCAATTCCCGAATACAGCAATAATAAATTATATATGACAATTTTTGCCATCGTAATTCTTGCTATTGGTGTGGGAGTAATGATTGTAGCAATCATTCAACGAGGGAAAAACAAAAAAGGGTATGAAACATTATATGCTGCATATCCTGAATTAAAGAACGATTTCTCATTGGTTGAAAAAAATTCAAAATATTATGATACAAAATTAGCAATTAGTGTATATAACAATCATATATTATTTATGAAACAGCGCTTTGCTTGTGTTGAATTGGATCATATTGAATGGTTAGGATATAACATAAATACAGTATATGTAAGAGGTATAAAAACTCAAACCTATTCCATTGTAGCCCATTTAGGAACGGTGAATAGTAATACTAATGAAAAAAACATAACACCATTTGCTGTTGGACAAGGCAAATATAAAGTAAAAATGGAACCAGATATTCAAGCGTTTTTTGCGTTTATTGGCAATCACTATCCGCATATTAAGCTTGGAGAAGATAATAAACCTGAAAAAACAAAAGAAAATAAAAAAATGACTATAGATGAATTTTTAGAGCATAATAAAGTAAAAAACACTCAAGAAGATTCTGATGAGTAAAAAGTTATGCATTAGAGCATGTTATAAAGGGAGTTAAGTAAACTATGTCTAAGAAAAATGAACAAGAAAGTGTTATTGATTACGCATCTGAAGTATCGCATTTAACACAAGAATTAACCAAACGTAACCAAGCGTATATATTTGAATTGGATAAAATACTCAGTTTAAACAATTTATCAGAAGATAAACGTTATAAAATTAAATATGAGATGATGAGTGAATTGGTTGCTCATCAAAAATCAGGAAAAACGGCTAAACAGTTATATGGTACAGTTTCACAATGTGCCAAAAGTATTTTGGAAGGTCCTAAAGAGGATTTAACTAAACCTTCAGAAGACTGGAAATTATATCTTGACGGAGCCTTACTCATGGGGTCGTTCTTTATGTTAATTTCAGTATTTACCTCTGCCCAACAATTAGGTATTGTAACATTACTATTAAACTATTTTGTAGCGGGGTTTGCTGTACTATTTGTGACTAAAGCATCTCAAAATTTCCAAGAAGACACTCGTTTAAGAAAAGCACGTTGGAAATCACTGCTTAAATATTTAGGAATGACTTTACTTTCAATGATTATTTGGTTAGGTGGAATGCTTTTAGTCACACTTATTCCAGAAGGTATCAATCCAGTATTGCCTAAAAACGTATATTTAGTTATTGGTGCCATAACATTGGTCTTAAAATTCTATTTAAAAAAGAAACTAAATATTCGTGGTGGAATATTTTAAAGGTGTTTAAGACCTCTACTGAGCTAAATAGGCAAGAATAGTGTATAATATGAATAGTCTAAATATGAACATCCATAATATGAGCTCAAGAACTAGACAACTATTTGATCTAGTTCTTGTTTTGTCTAATAAGATACCTGTTAATAAATATAAAGGTCTTAACATATATGACGAACAAATTTATAAAAGTACAAGTGTACATTGCTAGCTGGCAGTTAAGAAAATATGCCCAACACTTTTTGTTTTATGGAGAGTGGCTAAAATGTATGGATTGTATTGTAAAATAATTGCTAAAAAACAAGCGTTTTAGTTGAATTTTAATAGAAATATAGGATGATAGGAGGAAGAACATGAACAAATTTTTGACATACGGTTTTCCAGAATTTATCAATCAAGCATTAGAAGAATTAGGATTTAAGCAACCGACAACTATTCAAGAGAAAATTATTCCATTAATACAAAGTGGAAAAAATGTTATTGGACAATCTCAAACAGGATCTGGAAAAAGTCATAGTTTCTTATTGCCGTTAATTTCTAAAATTGATAGTCAACTTTCACAAGTGCAAGTTGTGATTACATCTCCTAGTAGAGAATTGGCAAATCAGTTATATAAGATTACCCAACAATTAGTGAAATATTCAAGTATTAGTGTATCTCAGTTTGTGGGAGGAACGGATAAACAAAGACAAATCAATAAATTACATTCTTGCCAACCACACATTGTGATTGGAACACCCGGACGTATTTTAGACTTGATGAAAGAACATGCCTTACATATTCAACATGCTCAATATTTAGTTATTGATGAGGCGGATATGACTTTAGATTTAGGCTTTTTAAACGATGTTGATGAGATTGCATCAAGAATGCCAAAATACTTACAAATGATGGTCTTTTCTGCGACAATCCCACAAAAATTGAAGCCATTTTTGAAAAAATATATGGAAAATCCAGAAGAAGTTATATTATTACCTGAAACTGTTGTGGCAGATACCATTACCAATCAATTACTATCAACAAAAGGACAAGATGAAATTGATATTTTATACCATGTTTTAACTATGGGAGAGCCTTATTTAGCCATGATTTTTGTGAATACAAAACAAAAGGCTGAAAAAGTGACTTATGCCTTGAGAGAGCGTGGATTAAAAGTAGCATCAATTCACGGAGATGTGCCAGCACGTGAGAGAAAACGATTGATGCGTCAAATTCAACAATTAGAATACCAGTACGTTGTTGCTACAGACTTGGCTGCACGAGGTATTGATATCAATGGTGTGTCACATGTAATTAACCTAGACATACCTGCAGACTTAGATTTCTTTATTCATCGTGTAGGACGAACAGGACGAAACGGATTACATGGTCATGCAATCACGTTCTATACCCCAAGTGATGATACGGCAATCAATGCTTTAGAAAAACGTGGTATTTCCTTTAAAGCTGTAGCACTAAAAAATGGAGAATTGGTGGAAACCTTTGATCGTAAACGTCGTGAAAAACGTGAAGACACAAAAACATTTGAACCAGATGCCCGTATTAAAGGTATGGTAAAAAAGGCAAAGAAAACAGTTAAGCCTGGATATAAGCGTAAACTGAAAACAGAAATTGAAAAACGTGAACGGCAGAAACGCCGTCAAGCTAAAAAATAAAAGAAGTTTATTTTATGCAAAGACATCTGTAAGGTTTGTTGTTTTTTAGGTAAAATGCTTGTAAGTAAAAAAGATACCTTTCTATAAATAAGAAACGTATCTTTTTTGATATAAAATATACTAAAATAAGAAGTTAGTTGTCACAAGAACACTTTGAATGAATGATTGACATTGAAATAAAAGGATTTGCCAAATGTGTTTCACTTAGGTATATAAAGGGAGTCGTGTTAGTAAACTCTTTTTGTTTACCAACACGATTTATTGTGTATAGAAAGTAAATAACTTGTGATTTGTCATATCAAAAAGTAACATAATCGATTTAATTGGTTTCTTTTATGTTGGAACTTAAATGGCTTTCAGCTTTTAATATTGTAAACTCGTCATATATATTCATTCATAGAACTTAAAATATGACTTGGAAAAGACTAAAATTTTGATATGTTATGTTTAAATTGTCTATTTTAATTGGGAAATTTAAAAAGACTGGGAAAAACTGAGCATTGTCTGGAGTGATATGTTTAAAATTGTGAGCAATCAATGTTTATAAACGTTGATTGCTCACAATTTTTGTTATTTGGGAACTTTTGTCAGATTGATAAAGGAACAGCTATGTTAGCAGTTTTTAGTCTTTTTATCGTTTTATCCGTTAAGTTAGACGAATTACTGTCATGTACATAGTTCTCTACTGAATGAGAGAGTAAAACTGTTCGTACAACAATGTCTGAAACGATTTATATTAAAAAATAGTACGCTTAATTTGTGACAGAATAATTTTTTTGAATGTTTTATCTTAATTATCCTCTGTTTCATATGTGCGTTGTTAGAGTAATAAGTAGAATTATTGTCTTAATAGTTTAAAAGATATAACTATTGACGTATCACATCTTTTAAGACAAGATGTTGTCCGATAATGACAAACAGTCCTAAAATGAGTGATTGAGAAGGAATAACGACTCCGAAAAGTTCAAAAAATGAAAATAAAGTACATGGTATTGCAGACAAAATAAGCGATACTCTAAATAAGTGAGAAAATCTTATTCTTTCTTGACGCATTAAAAATGATACATTTGTAAAAAATGACACAATTATCGTATTTAATAACAAGGCAATTACACTAAATAAAATGGTTACAATAGGAACACCAATATATAACAAGTTTGCTTGCTGATTAAACTGGGCAAGGTAATCTTTTATTGTATTTGTACTAAAAGTAGGATATTCTGAAAATGAAAAATAATTTAATTGACTTCCTAAAATATAACTTGCTACGGAAGTTTTAGTCACAAAAATACTAAGAATATTATCTTGTTTTAATGTATCTAATTGTGTATTATCGATTTTATTTTCAATATCATATAAAAAATATGTTGTATCTGTCTGAATAGCGTGGCTCTTATTATGCGTTTGACTAGATAGAATGCCATTTTTGTTTTCAAATTGTGGAATATGTTGAGCAATAAAAGTGAAATCTTCTTGAGCTTGTTTAAGCGTGTGAATACTCGTCACAATATTTGGTAAGGCAATAATAACAGCTAGAGTGAACACTAATTTTATAATAAATGTTTTGGATAATAGTGTAGCTTGCACTAATAGTTGTGGTTTTTTTATTGCGGATAAAATAACTTTAAGCATAAACTCCTCCTAATGTAATTTTTCTGGATAAATGAGATGCTGAAAATATTTTTGAAAATATCTCTTTAACTATACTTGATTTATGAAATAAATTCAAGAATGTGATAATTCATCATGTCAATCGAAAATGAAAATGTCCCAAAATGTGGGCCACTATAAGTGCAATGATTTTTTTGAAAATCATTGCACTTATAGGGCAAAATAATGTATGCTATTAAAGTATCAAGCAGGCTTGTTGTCTTGATACTCTTCAAGAGTTTTTCCAATACTCTTGAGATAGCGTTTGAAAGATGCCAGTTTCCACGGGTGTGATTGTGGTGGAACGTATTGGCGTCTTTCTTTTTTTATATTCTCACCCAAATCAAACACCGCTGAATGCTCTTCATGTGTTAACAAACAACGTGTGGCATAAATGTTGTCAGCGATATTCAAGAAAATATCCCCATTAAATGCTTCAATAACCAACGCTTTTGTGTG
>NZ_SPPB01000063.1 GCF_004570605.1 Granulicatella sp. WM01
AAGCAAAACCAAACTGTGTCATGGTATCGTCTTGAAGCTGTTGAGTCCCTTTCCTTTGATAATCAAATACCGTTCGTCTATCCGTTAAAAAAGCAGCAGGAATACCATAATTGGTTAATATCTGATGTAACACCTGATAATAGCCTGTTAGCGTTTCTTGTGGGGCAAAATAGGCACCAACAATATTACCAGAAGCATCATCAATGGCAACATGAAGATGAGAGACAGTTTGACCAAACCATCTGAATTGGCTAGCGTCCATTTGTATCAGTTCGCCACAATATTTTTTTCTCGGACGACTAGGATGGATAGTGTCACTATCTGCTAGAAACTCACAAGAACGGGGTAAGTTTATAGACAATTCATGTCTCACTTGTTGTGCTACTTTTTTCTGTTGTTTTAGTCGTTTTACTGTTTTCCGATGTGTTTTGGGAGAAATCATCCCATGGTTATAGAGAATGGTACGAACAGTTGTATCTGTTAAATTGATGCCATGTTCTTGTTTTAAAATTTCAGTAAAATGAACAACATTAGGTTTTAAATTGGTAAATGATTGGTATAATTCTACAATAAAAGTTTTAGTAGATTCAGGTAGACTATGCTTTGGAGAGCGTTTTTTATTTTTATGAGAAAAAGCTGACTTACCAAATTGAACATAATTGTTAAGTAGTCGGTTAATTTGTCTTAATGATAATGTTAATTCAACACAGGCACGTTGTTTTGTTTTTTTGCCATGATGAACGGCTTTGATGACGTTATATTTTTTTATTTCATTCACTGTTAATTCTATCCTTTTCATATCTCTAGTTTATCATTTTGGGACATTTTGTCATTCGATTACTTTAAGACATTATCACATTCGATTGATATAGACACATACCGTAGTATGTGTATAACTTGACATTGTTGCATAATTATAGTAGAATCGTGGAAAATAATATGTATAGTTTACAATGTGAATAGTAGTTTATAAAGTGTTTCAGAAAGCCAGTGGATGATGTGAATTGGTACAGTTTTTAAACGAATCCACACATTTTACGAATGATGATGAAGTTATTCCGGTATGTCCGTTATCCTAATGAGTGTAGAGTATGTCAGCATAGTCTAAAACTGGGTGGTACCGCGAAATTAAAGCTATTTCGTCCCTTGTCCATAAGGGATGGAGTAGCTTTATTTTTATTTGTAGGAGGATTAAGATGTTAGATATTAAACAAATTAGAGAGAATGTAGATTCTTTTAAAACATTAGGTAGAGCACGAGGAATTGATGCGGCTATTTTTGATACATTAATTTCTTTAGATGAGGAACGTCGCCAGCTAATTGTGCAATCTGAAGAGAAAAAGCAGTATAGAAATACTGTATCACAAGAAATTTCAGAGTTAAAGCGGCAAAAAGAAAATGCTGATGCAAAAATTCAAGATATGAAACAAGTCGGTGAAGATATTAAAGAAATTGATGAACGCCTAAAACACGTGGAAGATGATATGGAGCATATTTTGGTTCGCTTACCTAACATGCCACACGAGTCTGTTCCGGTTGGAGAGAGTGAAGAAGATAATGTTGAAGTCAGACGTTGGAGTGAACCGAAAGAATTTACTTTTGAGCCAAAAGCCCATTGGGAAATTGCTGAACATTTAGGCATTTTAGATTTTGAGAGAGGGGCAAAAGTATCAGGTAGTCGCTTTGTGTTTTACAAAGGGTTGGGTGCCCGCCTAGAACGTGCGTGCTATAATTATATGTTAGATATGCATGTAGATAAGCATGGATATACTGAATTAATCACGCCTTATATTGTGAATGCACAATCCATGTTTGGAACAGGGCAGTTTCCTAAATTTAAGGAAGATGTTTTCCAGTTAACAGATGAACGCCAATTAACATTAATTCCAACAGCAGAAGTTCCATTAACGAATTATTATGGAAATGAAATTGTTAAAGGTGAAGAATTGCCAATCTACTTTACAGCATTTAGTCCGTCATTTAGATCAGAAGCAGGAAGTGCTGGTCGTGATACACGTGGTTTAATTCGTTTACATCAATTCCATAAAGTAGAAATGGTAAAATTTGCAAGACCTGAGCAGTCTTATGAAGAATTGGAAAAAATGGTTGCTAATGCCGAAGATATTTTACAAGGTCTAGAATTGCCGTATCGTGTATTAACGTTATGTACACAAGATATGGGCTTCTCGGCGGCAAAAACATACGATTTAGAAGTATGGATACCTGCACAAAATATGTACCGTGAGATTAGTTCTTGCTCTAACTGTGAAGCGTTCCAAGCACGTCGTGCAAAAATTCGTTTCAGACATGAGGAAACAGGAAAAGTAGATTATGTTCATACCTTGAATGGCTCTGGATTAGCTGTAGGCCGTACGGTAGCGGCTATTTTGGAAAATTATCAAAATGAAGACGGTAGTGTGACCATTCCTAAAGCACTTGTGTCATATATGGGTGGTATTGAAAAGATTACAAAAGATTAAATAAACAATCATGGTATATGCTTAACTATTAGAAAGCATATACCATGGAAAAGATTATCATAAGATTAATGTGAAAGCATTGTGCATTGCCAATAGCACATAAATAAGCTATGCATGTTTAGAAAGAGAAAACGAGGACTACAATATGAATAGACAAATAGCAACATTTGGTGGGGGATGTTTTTGGTGTATGGTGGAGCCTTTTGATACAATGCCTGGGGTAATTTCGGTAGTTTCAGGGTATTCCGGTGGCGATAGTGAGTATCCTACTTATGAGCAAGTTAAAACACAAAAGACTGGACATGTGGAAGTTGTTCAAATTGAGTTTGATGCAGATATAATGTCCTACGATAAATTGTTAACGATTTATTGGCAACAGACTGATCCAACAGATAAATTTGGACAATTTGTAGATAGAGGAAGTTCTTATCGTCCAGTTATTTTTTATCATACTGAGGAACAAAGAGTGTTAGCAGAAGAGTCAAAACAGGCATTAGAACAGAGTGGACGTTTTGATAAACCTATTGTAACAGCTATTGAGCCATTCAAACATTTCTATCTAGCTGAAGACTATCATCAAAACTTTTACAAAAAATCACCAGAACATTATCAAAGATCACATATTGGTTCGGGTAGAGAACAATTTATTCAAAATTATTGGAAAAAATAATTGTTTTGGAATAAAACCCCACAAATAAATTTGGATGGGACTGGGAAAAACTAAAATGTTAGCCTGTTGATTAACATTTGAAAAATTGAAAACAGCTTATAACCAACGTTTCTGATGACGTCATGATAAGCTGTTTTTTATTTTTAAGACTTTTTCCAGTCCCTTTTTTAACATAAACGTTTAAAAAATTTTTGTCTATCTAAATATTTTTTTCGTAGATATAATGATACGAATTGATACATATAGTATAAAATAATTAAAAAAGAAAACGTTTGCTATATAAATTGGATAAGTGGTATAATTATTACTGTAAGCAAAAGAGATAGTAAATTTAAGAGGAATTGTGTATGAAAAGGAAAATAGCTATTACTGCTTTAAGTATTATTTTTGCAGGGATTTTACCCGCTATTTCAGCTTATGCAGCATGTACACCTTGGAAAACGGTTGCTGTTACTGATAATAGATGTTTACAAACCCATTGTGGAATTTGGTCTAGTACAGCTTTATCTCAAAGATATACTCAACATAGGGTTTGTGACGGACGTACGCTTGTCCAAGAATTTGAAAGACATAACGATTGTGATTGTTAATTAATATATATTGCTAATCTGATACTATCTCTTTTATGGTTTTTATTTTGATAGGATACGTGATGGATTGATTGATGTAAATTGTATAGGAGGGAAATTAAAATGAAAAGAATAGTTATGTGTTTGTTATTATTTTTGCTGATGGGTTGTTATAATCAAAATTTATCTTCTGCCCCTCAAGAGAAAGAAAAAGAGCCAGAATTTACGCCTTCTGTATTGATGTTAAAAATCCAGTATCGATTGAACAAATAGCTAAAGGGAAAGGAATTTCTGTTACAGGACAATCATTTTATACAATAGATACAGAACATAAGACAGTTATTGAAAGGGATACTCAAAACCGGATTATTAGAAAATCAAACCCATTATCGTTAGTTAATCCTACACATCTAAAATTCGTGGAAAATCGTATATATATTTTAGATAGAGGATTAAATCAAATTATCAAGTATGATGAGGAATTTAATCAACTAAACCAATATGCTTTAAAAATTTCAGATACAGAAACAGAATATTTTGATTTTGAAATAGTAGGGACGTCTATTTTTTATACAGCTTCTGCAACTCTGGAACAAGAAAGTAAAATTTTTAGGTTAGATACAACGACTAAAGAAACCACAACAATCGGAGAGCATTTTAGAGGATATCTTGCTGTATTTCGCCAACAAGTCTATGCTGTTTCAACATTAGAATACTTTTCAGACAATCAATTTGCAGGTTTTCGTTCGGGGCTTAATCAATTTTATGAAGTAAAAGATGATAAACTTATTAAAAAGTTTGATTTTTGGACAGGATATGCTCCTACAGATTTTATTGTCGAAGAAGATAAAGTATATGTATTTAGTGGAGCTGCGAGTACATTAGATATATTTTCTGTATCCGATGGAACATATTTAGAGTCCATAGGTAAAATAGAGGGAGAAGCTGAATTTTCAGTTAATATAGCAAAATTACAAAATGATGTTTATGTGTCTTATCCAAAGAAAAATATAGTGTGGCGTTTACGCTTTAGTTGAGGTGTCATATGGTAAAATTAGCATTTATACTACTCACACAATGGAAAGAATTTATTCATAAATGGAAATTGAATAGTGTTATCCTTATTTCTCTCATTTTTAGTTTTGTATTTATTATTATTTTTTGTGGGAAACTAGTGACGATTTATGATTTGAAAAATTTGTCTGCCTTACAACATAGTGAAAATAGCTTTGAAATCCGTTCAATATATTCTACAAAGGACGCAGCACGTCAACTCAAAGAGGCCGTTGAGTCACTAAATGCGGATAATATTAGTTATGTGACAAACTATATAACGACTTTCGAGAAAAACGGGCAGTTATTTACAGAAAATTTCACAACACTTGAAGGAAATAGTCATTATTTTTTTAAAATGAGAGGTTTTTATCGTGAATTAGGGAATCAGGAAGTTGCCATATCTCACTATATCGCACATAAATATCATTTAAAGAAAAATGATACTATTCGTATAGACGGCAGAGAATTTAAGGTTGCCTTCATTTTTGAAAGTTATCAATTTGAGAAAAGATTTGTTATCTCAAGTCATGCCAATCTTGATATAGTATCTAAACTGGCAAGTAGTTATGCATTGATTCATTTTATTAATGCAGATGAGAAAACGTTAACAAATTCTTTAGATACAGCTATTTTTAATTATCAACCATTAACAACGGTAAATCGTTCAAGTGATAAATCGTTAACAGCTTATATGGTGTTTATTATGGTGTTTTCACTTGTATTCATTTTACTTTGTTTAACTAATTGCTTGTTGGCTTTTAAAGGAAAAATGACAAATACAATGAAAAATTTGTCAATTAAGTTGTTATATGGGTTAGGTAGTAAGGGCATTCTGTCTATTGTATTGTGGGAAAATTTATTATTAAGTGTGGTTGCGTTTCATATTGCATATGTAGGATTGTTTATATGTAGGGGGTATCTTCCACTATTCTTTACATTTCGAGGGGATAGTCTAAGTTATTTATTGTCATTGAGTTTTGTTATTTTGGGAATCATACTATATTCTTACATACTGATGAAAAGATTAAGTCGTTTTTATATTGTAGATGTTCTAAAGGGAGAGGTGAGAATGTAATGAGATATTGCCTAGCAATTGCTTTAAAATATATAAAGCACCATATAACATTATATAGTATCTTGTGTTTGGAGTTAGTATTGTGTTTTACGTTTATTTATTTAGGTATCAACAAAGAAATAAGTGAAAAAGAAAGGCATCAGTTACTAAACAATCAAGTAGGAAATAGTATTTTATTAAAAAATCAGTCTGATGAAATGAAGCATTCATTTGCAGAGCAAGTGCATGAATTAGAAAATTTTACTGGTCAAGACAATACATTATCGTACGCGAATATAAGACCTCTTATTATTCAAAAAGGGAATGATTATATCTCTTTCTATTTCATTGTGGCAAATACACCATTTCTAAACCATTATGTTCATACTGAGGAATCAACAAAAACGGTATTTATTAGCGAAGCGTTGAATAAAGTTGTTCAAACAAATCAAGAGTTATCTGTCATTGATGCTTCAATTACTTTTCAAAATCAAAATATTTTGTTGGGAAACCACGCATTAAAAAAGGAACTATTTACGCCAAATCATGTATTTCAAACATTAGTGACAAGTACGACTTATTTAACGGATGTTGACCTAACTTATAGCATGATTTTGACGAATGAAGCATATCAGACACTTAAAGATACATTTTTCGTATCTTTTACACAAACATTTTGTAGTGTGAATAATCAAGTAGATATTCAGCAATTTATGACAGATGTTTCGCGTCATTCTGAATTACCAAAATTGGAGGCAGTAGCAGTCGTTCCTGAATTTAAAAAGGGAACAGAGAGTTTAATGGAGTTCTTAAATGTTTTTTCTTGGGCAAGTTATATTGCGCTGAGTATTGTTGTAACAGGTGTAGTAGGGGTATTACTAATCTTTTTAGAAAAAAGAAAAAAACGGCAAATGATTTCGCTTATATTTGGAGCAACACCATTGCAACTCATTCTAGAATTAGGGATAGAACTTTTTATGTTGACAGGTCTGTCAAGTGTTCTTGCTGCTCTATGTTGTTGGTGGATACAGCCGTATATTAGTACAGCATATTATCTTATTCAGTTTTCAAAAGAGGGGATTGTGGTAGCTATCGTTTTACCTATAGCGATTTCTCTATTAGCATTAATGTTATGTTCTGGTTATTTTATCCAGTTAAAATATATCAAAGGAGTTAAACATTATGAGTAGGGTAACTTTAATAACATTAGATAATATACAAAAAGAATATGAAAATAGTGGAGTCATTTTAGATAACCTTTCTTTAGAAATAAAAAAGGGAGAATTTTTAGCAATTGTTGGCAAATCAGGTAGTGGGAAAAGTAGTCTTTTAAATATTATAGGATTGTTAGATACACATTTTCAAGGACAATATGTATTAAACGGTCAAAAAATAGAAACATTATCTAAAAGCCAAAGAGAGAAATTAAGAATAGAAACATTCGGATATATTTTCCAACAATATCATCTCGTTTCTGAATATACCGTCATGGAAAATGTCGAACTTCCTCTAGCGTATCAAAATGAGAAAAAAGCTAGCCGCCGTAAGAAAGTAGTGGCGTTACTAAATGATTTGGGATTAGCTGATAAGTTACATCAATACCCTTTCCAGCTATCAGGTGGTGAACAGCAAAGGGTAGCAATTGCTAGAGCAATTATTAGCCAACCTAGTATTATTTTAGCCGATGAACCAACAGGTAGTTTAGACGAGAAAACAGGAGATATGATTATGTCAGTGTTGGAAACACTGCATAAAAGTGGAGCAACAATTTGCCTAGTTACTCATGATAAAGATATTGCACAACGTGCAGATCGAGTCGTTGAAGTGAAGAATAAGAAAGTGGTGGTATAAATATGAAAAATAATAAAAAGTTTATGTTATGATAATGATTATTATAACGCTTTTAGGTGTCATTTTTTTGGTTAATCTCCCTCAGAAAAGTGAATATAAAAAAATTGTTGAAAAATTTCAAGTCATCAATGTGTTAGAAACGGAGAATGCAGTACAAAATAAAGAAGAATTGTTAATCTATGCAGGAAGAGAAACTTGTCCATCGTGTGTGGAGTTTGTCCCAGTATTATCATCAGCTGCTGAAAAAACGCATACAAAGATTTACTATTTAGGCGCCACACACTCAAAAAACAGATGAACATGTTTACTATACTATTTAAGCATTGATGTTCACTTTTAACATAAATCATGTTGGTTGAAGAAATCGCTTTGTTTCATTTAGTTGTATATAAACAAACGGAATTGAAAAAACGTTTTTAATAAAAATGCTGTGGGAAATCTTTGTTTATAGACATTGATTTCCCATAATTTTACACATATTGCCTCAGACCATGCTCAGTTTTTCCAAATTCCATAGAAATAGGTTTAATCTAAAATGGGAATGGGACTGGGAAAAACTAAAATGTTAGCCTGTTGATTAACATTTGAAAAATTGAAAACAGCTTATAACCAACGTTTCTGATGACGTCATGATAAGCTGTTTTTTATTTTTAAGACTTTTTCCAGTCTCATCTTATTTTATAAGGCTATAAAAACTGTTATTCACTCTGTGTAGTTGAGCTTTCAGATGATGTTGATTCATTTGTGCTAGATTCATCTGAATTATACGGTAATCCGGTATTTAAATAATTTCCTTCGTTATCTAAATAGTCATTTGAGTTGTATAATCTATAGGATTGCATTTTATATGACGTTGTCGAAATACCTTTAGATAATAATGTATCTTGTGTAATTTCAGGGAGATTTAATTTTTGGCGTAATAGATTGCTTATACGTAAATGTTCTTTATCTAAAATTAAATCATAGTAACCATTGTTAATATCAATCGGTGCAGAAGTCAGATGGTCTTGTTTCATGTTGTTAAAAACAGATGAGTACACATCTTTAAGCTGGAATAACCGATCAAGTGTAAAACTCATGCGAATGTTGCTGCTAAGGGTATCTAAAATTTGTTGATAATTAATTAGAGCATCAATAGACAATAGTTTTTTAGCAAGAGCACCAATTAAAATACGTTGTCGTTTTTCACGACCTGCTGTTCCTTCTGGATCTAATAAACGCATACGTGCAAAAAGATTAGCACTAAACCCATTTAAGTGTATTTCTTCTCCTTCCACAAATGAATACCCTTCTTGTTGGAAAGTAATTGGGCTTTTAACAGTGACACCACCTAAGGAATCAACCAGTTTGATTAGTCCGTTAATATCAATTTGAACGTATTCATCAATAGGGACTTGTAGGTAATTTTGAACAGTATTAATTGTTCCCTCTATATCTCCGTAAGCATAAGAATGGTTAATTTTATCAATTAGTCCGTAGCCATCACTGGTTCGAGGCACTTGCATAGGCACTAAAGTATCTCTAGGAATGCTCACAAGAGTAATTTCATTAGTGCTTGGATTAACTGTAGCGACAATGAGTGTGTCGGCACGTGCAGGTTCATCGCTATAGCCATATTCTCCACCTTTGTCTAAGCCAACAAGCAAGACTGTAAAAGGATCAGTCTTTTGAACCGAAGATTCACGAATATTTTCTGTTTTAACAGTTCGTGTAATTTCTGAAGCTGCATTTTGAACAGATGACCAAAATGTCGCAAGAAAATAGGTTAAACCAGCAAATAGAATGAAGATAGTCGACCATATAATAATACGACGAGTCCTTTTTTTTCGCTTTTTAATTAATTTGTTTCGTTCGGTTCTGTTGAATTGTGAATGTTCCGTATGATGCGGATCGTTGATATGATGTTTCGTCATAAATCTCTTCTCCTTAATAAATAACATATCTATTATACATGAAAAAGTTTAAATTGTCTTTAAAAAATAATTTCATTTAAACCCGTGTTGTAAAATGAAGTGCAACAAATAAAAATAAACAAAAAAACATGAAAATCAGCTATACTAAAGTTGCTAAACCAAATAGATAGGAAGATTTTCATGTCTGAAGTACATTATACCACAAAACGACACTATAAACACTTAAGTGATAAAGAAAGAAGTCAAATTGAAATATTATTAAACGAGGACTATACTATTTCA
>NZ_SPPB01000064.1 GCF_004570605.1 Granulicatella sp. WM01
GTTTAAATATTTTACATATTTACGAACTCGAGTATTTTTAGTGCAAGAAAAATTATTTAAACCATCTTAATATGGGCTGAAAAGTCTATCAAATCAGTATGCTTATTGTCAAGGCACGCTCACGCTATAAACCTTGACAACTGCATACCGATTCGAAAAGAAACAATTAGCCCTATTAAGAAAAAACAACTTAATATTTGCTGGAATTTTTACTTACCAACATAATTTGACGAAGAGCCAAGAATATAAGCTGATATGAATAGCTTATTTGTAGTTAAATTGTTTCGTATAATTGCTCAATAATAGATGCAAAATATTTTAAATGAAGTGTCTATAAATGTATAGTTATGAAAAATTTAAATTTTCTGTCTACCTTTTTTATGATATATTTGAAAACTCAGTATACGGAAGAAAGTTTGCTTAATATGATACAGGTTAGTAGATTTTTTTAAGTGATGTTGATGAGCTTTACTTAAAATCGTGTTGGTGAACGAAAAGTTCATCAACACGATTTATTGCACGCCTAAGTTGAGTCAAATCTTAGTGTTGAGAATATAGTTATCTAGGGCGATAAGATTTGAGTTGTTTTTCTAATTCTTGTATGCGTTGCTCTTGTCTTTCTAGTTGACTTTCCAGCATATCTACTTTTTGTTGTAGAGATGAATTTGTTTGATGAGGAGATTTAGCTGGAGATGCCATACTACGATACAGTTGGACAATAGTGAGTAAGATTAAACTAATAGCAATAATATATACCCAACTTAATTTCAGCACATTTTTGTTAAATCGTTTAATCACTTTATTGAGTGAATAAAGTGGTTTGGTTAACGTAAAGTTATGTTTGGTATTGTCTGATATAGAGAAAACATATTTTTCAATTGCTGTAGCAACACCATGCTGAATATTAGTATCTGTAGTGGCGTATGCAATGTTTTTTATAGCAGGAATCGCATTTCCCATAGCAATACCGTACCCTACTCGTGAAATCATTGAATAATCATTGAAACTGTCACCTAGTGCCATTACTTCATCCATTGAAATATTGTACGTTTGAGCAAGTTCAAAAAGAGCAATTCCTTTTTGAGCGTTTGGATGAGTGATTTCTAAATTATTTTGATGAGAAGACGAAATAACAATAGATGAATAGGGGGTAATTTGTTCTTTAAGCATATTTAATTCGTCAAGATTATCCATGGTAAATACCATTAATTTAATGACTGTAGGTTGATTCATAGTGATATAGTCAACCAATGAGGGAACAAATTTTGCAGGTAAACTTTGCTTTTTGTTTTGGAAATAGGTTTCAAGTTCACTTTCTGTTAAGTGAGGATGATGAGTTTTAATAAAGTGTTTGAGTTCACGTTCACGTAATTCCTGGTTTTCAGAGATAACATCATCAATGGTCATTACTTCAATAAAAATATTTGAAAACTGTTTTGTTGCGTTAATAATAGATACAACATCTTGATTATTAATAGCGTGTGCTTTAATTAATTGTCTATTTGCGTCATAAACGGCTCCTCCATTAGCAGTAATGAGAGGACAATGAATATGATATTTATCTACAATAGGTAGTGCCTCGTTCAGATGTCTTCCAGTGGCAATGGCAAATGTGACTTGATAATCGTATAGTTTTTGAATTGCTTTTCTATTTTCTGGTGAAATATCCATGTGATGATTGAGTAGTGTGCCATCCATATCAGATGCAACAAGTTTAATCATAGCCTAACCTCCTTGTGTTCATATATTTAGTGTACCATGTTTTAAGTGATTTGTGTTGAAAAATGTAGGGAAAACGAGTATTCTTTTAAAAAGAGTATGACAAATAAATGGGAAACAACACACAAAAATTATGATAGAGAAAGGATTTGTATGAGAAAAAGACAGAAACGGAGCTATGGAATATTGATGTTAGGAATAACGGTAAGCGTATTTATGTTTACTTTGTTTTTCTTGATGGTGCCTCAACCTAAAAAAAATGAGGATAGTTTTCAACAAGCAGAAAGACAAAGGCAACAAGAAATTGAAAAACAGCGTTATCAATTTTTTATGACAATAAAACCTGTTGTACAAGAAGTCAGTCAGCTATACGGTACTTTTGTTAGTGTAACCATGGCTCAGGCAGCATTAGAGTCAGATTTTGGGAACAGCCAATTGTCTAGTCAGTATTATAATTTGTTTGGTGTAAAAGGGACAAAGGAAACGGGTGTTGCTTTACTAACTAAAGAGTTTCAAAATGGAGCATGGGTAGAGGTGCATGAGTATTTTAAAGTATATGACAGTTGGCGTAGCTCAATTGAAGAGCATGCTCAATTAATGAGATATGGCACATCTTGGAATGCTAACCAGTATGAGTCAGTATTAATGGCTAAAACATATCAAGAAGCAGCCAAAGGATTGGTAAGTAGTGGGTATGCAACAGATCCGATGTATGCGCAAAAGTTAATTGAAATGATTGAACGGTATCGTTTATATGAATATGATTTATAAAGATTAATAGCTTTAGCTTATCATAGGTAAGCGTATTTTTCTTGTGTAGATAGAATGGTAATATAGTTTTTGTTTATCGTGTAAAAAATAGTAAGTAATCTTGTAAATGTAGATAAGCCATTTTGAGAAAAGTAATGTTTTATGACGGATTAATAAGGCAGATAATAGTATATGTTTTAGTGTAGAAGATTAGTTTTTTAGCCTTGTTTTATGATGAGTTGAAAAAGTAACGGAGACCTTTACAAGTGTATTCATAAAACATGTGTGGAATAGATTGTCAGTGATGTATGTTAGGTAAACTAGTTAATCAACTATATTGTTTAGTTCTGGTGTATAAATAGCATGTAATGTGTGCTTTCTATTTAAAGAGCATGCTCTTTAAATGGCAATAATCAAGCGTGAAGATCCTGTTTGACAGGGGCAAAACAACTTATATTGGCACATGTTTTTTAAAGAAGAGGTAATTAAGAGGAGCTAATCTGTTTAATAAGGAAGCAAAACAGAAATTTTTGAGATAGTCTCCAGTAGGTATAGAAAGTTTTACTTTTTGTGGCATGGCATAAGTTATTTTTGCGTAGATGGTTAGTTATGCTTGAGAATATAGTGAAGAGTTTAGAGCGTACTAAGGGATTTACTTTAGAAATAGGGAAGTAGTTTTTGGAGCAAAGGTTTATTTTGCTAGTATAGATTAATAGCTGAATTTTATGATGGAGTGTGCTATAATAGCAAACGAGTATGTCCAATAATGGATAAAGAAAGGAAAATAGTATGGCGATTACAGAAAATGATGTTAAGCATGTTGCTAAGTTGGCAAAGTTATCTTTTAAAGATGATGAGATTGCACATTTTACTGAACAACTTGGAGATATTATTAATATGGTTGAGCAATTAAATGAGATTGATACGACTGGTGTGATAGTAACAACGCATGGGTATCCTGTTGTCAATGTGATGAGAGAGGATAATGCAGTCCAAGGAACAGAAAGAGATCTTTTATTTGAAAATGTTCCAGAAAAGCAAGGTGGGTTTATTAAAGTTCCTGCAATGTTAGAGGGAGGAGGGGAAGCATGATTGATAAAACTCTTGTAGAATTGAAAGAAGGATTACTAAAAAAAGAGTTCACGTCTTTAGAAATCACAAAAGCAGTGTATCAAAGGATTAAAGAGGTTGATGGTAAGGTTCAATCGTTTTTGGCATTAAATGAAGATGAGGCACTTAAACAAGCAAATTTAAGTGATGAAAAAGGATATACCCAAGATGGAGCGTTATTACAAGGCCTACCTATTGGAATTAAAGACAATATTGTGACGCAAGGTTTGACAACAACAGCTTCAAGCAGGATGTTAGAAAATTTTAAACCGATTTATAATGCAACAGTAGTAGAGAAATTAAATCAAGCTGGTGCAGTGACAATTGGAAAATTAAACATGGACGAGTTTGCTATGGGTGGAAGTACTGAAACGTCATATTTTGCAAAAACAAAAAATCCATGGGATTTAACTAAAGTTCCTGGAGGATCATCTGGTGGTTCAGCAGCCAGTGTAGCAGCAGGAATGATTCCAGCAAGTTTAGGGAGTGATACAGGAGGGAGTATTCGTCAACCTGCTTCCTTTACAAACTTGGTAGGGATAAAACCAACGTATGGACGTGTATCACGTTACGGATTGATAGCTTTCGCCTCTAGTTTGGATCAAATAGGACCAATGACTAGAACTGTTGCAGATAATGCTCTCGTTTTGCAAGCTATTAGTGGGTTAGATGAAAAGGATGCGACAAGTTCAGCACTGAGTGTGCCGGATTTTTCAGAAAAACTAAATCATGGTGTGAAAGGCTTGAGAATTGCGGTTCCTACTGAATATTTTGGAGATGGTATCCAAGAAGACATTAAACAAGCTTTAACACAGGCAATTGATATTTATCGTCAATTAGGTGCTATTGTAGAGGAAGTTAGTCTGCCACATTCTAAGTACGGAATTCCTGCGTATTATATTATTGCTTCATCTGAGGCGTCATCTAACTTACAACGTTTTGATGGCATTCGTTATGGGTATCGTTCGCCACACATTCAGTCATTAGAAGATGTGTATGTTAACAGCCGTTCAGAAGGGTTTGGTATGGAAGTTAAACGTCGTATTATGTTAGGAACATTTTCTTTAAGTTCTGGATATTATGATGCTTATTTCAAGAAAGCTGGTCAAATTAGAACATTGATTAAACAAGATTTTGAGTCTGTTTTTAATCGTTACGATGTTATTTTAGGTCCAACAACGACTACTATTGCTTTTGGTTTGGGAGAACATCAAGATGATCCTATTGCTATGTATATGTCGGACTTATTGACTGTTCCGATGAATTTAGCAGGTGTACCTGCACTTTCCATGCCAGGTGGATTTTCTAAAGAGGGCTTACCAATTGGTATTCAGCTTGTTGGGAATTATTATGATGAGCCTACGTTATATCAAGCAGCACAAGCCTTTGAAACTGCTACTCATTATTATCAAAAAAGAGCACAATTAAGTTAGGAGGTAGGCTATGAATTTTGAAACAGTTATTGGTTTAGAAGTCCATGTTGAATTAAAAACAGAATCTAAAATGTACTCGCCTACTCCAGCACATTTTGGTTCACGGCCAAATACAAATACGAATGTTATTGACTGGGGGTATCCCGGTGTCTTGCCAACATTGAATAAACGTGCAGTGGAGTTTGGAATGCGAGCAGCTTTAGCGTTAAATTGTCGTATTTCTAAAGAAACAAAATTTGATAGAAAAAACTATTTTTATCCCGATAATCCTAAGGCATATCAAATTTCTCAATTTGATTATCCGATTGGTTATGATGGTTGGATTGAAATTGAAGTGAATGGACAAACTAAAAAAATTGGTATTGAACGTGTTCACTTAGAAGAAGATGCTGGAAAAAACACACACGGAACAGATGGGTTTTCTTATGTTGATTTAAACCGTCAAGGTGTGCCTTTAATTGAAATTGTTTCGCATGCAGATATGCGTTCTCCTGAAGAGGCGTATGCCTATTTAGAGGCATTAAGACAAGTCATTTTATATTCAGGTGTATCTGATGTGAAAATGGAAGAAGGATCTATGCGTTGTGATGCTAATATTTCTATCCGTCCATATGGGCAAGAAAAGTTTGGTGTGAAAGCTGAATTGAAAAATTTAAATTCTTTTAATAATGTGCGTAAGGGTCTGTTATTTGAGGAAAAACGTCAAGCAAGAGTGCTACGTAGTGGTGGAGAAATTCAACAAGAAACACGTCGTTATGATGAAACAACAGGTGAAACAATTCTGATGCGTGTTAAAGAGGGGGCTAGTGATTACCGTTATTTCCCAGAACCAGATTTGCCACATTTGTCTATTTCTGATGAATGGATTGAAACGATTAAACAGTCTTTACCAGAAATGCCAACTAAACGTCGTCAACGTTATGTAGATGTGTTAGGTCTACCTGAATATGATGCAATGGTATTGACATTAACTAAAGAAATGTCTGATTTCTTTGATGCTACAGTTCTGCATGGAGCTAATGCTAAACAAGCATCAAACTGGTTAATGGGAGAAGTATCTCAGTATTTGAACGCACAAAAATTGGAATTGTTGCAAACAAAATTAACACCACAAAATTTAGCTGAAATGATTAGTCTAATTGAAGATGGTACAATTTCTTCTAAATTAGCCAAAAATGTGATGCGTTTGTTGGCTGAAAATGGTGGGCATGCTAAAGAGATTGCACAAGCTAATGGATTAATCCAATTAAGTGATCCGAGCCAATTAGTCCCAATTATTGTTGATATTTTGAATAAAAATGAGCAATCTATTGAAGATTTCAAAAATGGTAAAGATAGAGCTGTAGGTTTCTTAGTTGGACAAATTATGAAACAAACAAAAGGTAAAGCAAATCCTACAATGGTTAATCAATTATTAATGGAAGAATTGCAAAAAAGATAAAAAGAGGAGAGATTTATGAGCGAGCCGGCAATTAAGTATCGTTTAATCAAAAAAGAAAAACATACTGGTGCACGTTTAGGTGAGATTATAACCCCACATGGAACATTTCCCACTCCTATGTTTATGCCTGTAGGAACTTTAGCAACAGTTAAAAGTATAGCTCCAGAAGAACTAGATATTATGGGGGCAAATATTATTTTAAGTAATACCTATCATTTATGGTTACGTCCGGGTGAAGATATTGTTGAAGAAGCTGGTGGATTGCACCGTTTCATGAATTGGAATAAAGGAATTTTAACTGATTCAGGTGGTTTTCAAGTATTCTCATTAAGTGATATGCGTAAAATTACAGAGGAAGGGGTACATTTCAGAAATCATCTTAATGGATCAAAAATGTTTTTATCTCCTGAAAAGGCAATTAACATTCAAAATAAATTAGGTCCAGATATTATGATGAGTTTTGATGAATGTCCACCATTTCATGAAACACATGATTATGTTGAAAAATCAATTCATCGGACAACAAGATGGGCAGAGCGTGGCTTAAAAGCACATCAAAATCCAGATAGACAAGGTTTATTTGGCATTTTACAAGGTGCTGGATATAAAGATTTGCGTTTGCAACATGCCAAAGATATGGTAAGTTTGGATTTTCCAGGGTATTCTATTGGTGGATTATCGGTTGGAGAAACAAAACAAGAAATGAATAGTGTATTGGATTATTTAACAAATGTGATGCCTGAACACAAACCCCGTTATTTAATGGGGGTAGGTTCACCTGATGCTTTAATTGATGGTGTTATTCGTGGAGTAGATATGTTCGACTGTGTTTTACCGACACGGATTGCACGTAATGGGACATGTATGACAAGTCAAGGGCGTTTGGTTGTTAAAAATGCACAATATGAACGTGACTTTAGACCGATTGATGAAAAATGTAATTGTTATACGTGTCGGAGTTATACACGTGCTTATGTTCGCCATTTGTTTAAAGCAGATGAAACATTTGGACTACGTTTAACAAGTTATCATAATTTATATTTCTTATTAAATTTAATGAAGCAAGTTAGACAGGCTATTTTAGATGATGATTTATTAGCATTTAAAGAGGCATTTTTTGAAGAGTATGGATTAAATGTTGAAAATCCTAAAAATTTTTAAAAGGAAAGAGGAATAAAAAATGAATGAAATGTTATTAATTGTAATTGTTTTTGTAGCAATGTATTTTATGATTATTGCTCCACAAAAAAAACGTTTTAAAGAAATGCAAGAAATGGTGGCTGCTTTGAAAAAAGGAGATCACGTTATTGTATCAGGTGGTTTACACGGTATTATTGAGGAAATCAATGAAAGTACGATTGTATTAGATTGCGAAGGTATTTATTTAACGTTTGAGCGTTATGCTGTAAGCCGTGTGGTTGACACAGATGTTGTGGGTACAACGTATGAAAATGTTAAAGAAGATGTAGAACAAGAGGAAACTGATAGTCAAGATGTCACAGAAGAGATAGTATCAGAAGTAGCAGTTGAAGATATTGTTACAAATCTTGATGACAATGAGTAAATTGGATAAATGGATAGCCTTAAAAGTTGATGATTTTCATCAAAAAGGGTATTCCTATGTTTGTGAGCAAGATATTTGTGAGTATTTATATCACTTTCTCTGGAGAAGGCAAAAACCTGAGTATTATGTCGAACAAGTCAATAGTATTATTCGGATAACACCCAATCACTTTTTTGATTATAAAACATTACAAATTCAAGTTACGCCCATTCAGTCATTAGACGATTTAGATTTTAGCGAATTGATATAAGCTATTATTCATAATGTGTATGGTGTATTCAATAAAAAGTATTGATATATAATGCTTGCACATCAAAAGCATTGTTATGATTGGTGTTATTTTTTCAATTTTAACCAAAGTTAATTTAATCCAAATAAGCATAATGAAGTGTGTTGATAAACAAAAAAGTTTACCAACACGCTTTATTATGTTTGTCTAATGTTTTTTATAAGTATAATTTGACAAAGACCAAAAGACATAACAAATGGTCATGAATACACGTAAACGCTTTTACATTAAATGTGTATACATTTTGATGTAAGAGTGTTTTTTCGTGTCATATTAATTCTCTTAATAGATATATGGCGAATAAAAATGTTGCTAACAATAGTAAGGTAAACGATAAACTGGCAAAGAGAAGAATAGTAGAGAGGTGTTTTACATGGATAATGACATCATTAATTCAAAAATTTTATGTTACGATGGCAATAAAGAGATATATTTTGACGATGTGAGCTTAAACTTGTATTTAATAAGAAAAAGAAGTAAAATGAATATAAAAAGAGGCAAATAAGAATAGAATGCATTACACTTTGTGTATATAAATAGGAGGTGTTTTATATGACAAAAAATAAAAAGATTATAATTTTTATTTTAGGTTTTTTTGTGGGTTTATTTGTTGTTCCTGTTTTAAAATTTTATTTTATTAAGTTATTAGAATTGTTTCATTAAATACCTTGTTAAATGAATAAATACTAAATTGTGTTGGGAGATTGAAAGATGTGTTGACACGGTTTTAATTTGTACATTTCTCAAAGGTAAAGGTACATCATATAATAAATGATATAGATTGTGTCAAAAAATAAAACAATTGTTACCTGCTTTACCTAGCATGTTCATGAGAGATAGAGGATAAAACATCAAGTGTTCACAAAAGCACACGCATTCTTTTTATCACAAATCTCAAAATTTCAGACACATACGTAGTATGTGTATAACTGTCAATCGAAAATGAAAATGTCCCAAAATGTGGGCCACTATAAGTGCAATGATTTTCAAAAAAATCATTGCACTTATAGGGCAAAATAATGTATGCTATTAAAGTATCAAGCAAGCTTGTTGTCTTGATACTCTTCAAGAGTTTTTCCAATACTCTTGAGATAGCGTTTGAAAGATGCCAGTTTCCACGGGTGTGATTGTGGTGGAACGTATTGGCGTCTTTCTTTTTTTATATTCTCACCCAAATCAAACACCGCTGAATGCTCTTCATGTGTTAACAAACAACGTGTGGCATAAATGTTGTCAGCGATATTCAAGAAAATATCCCCATTAAATGCTTCAATAACCAACGCTTTTGTGTG
>NZ_SPPB01000065.1 GCF_004570605.1 Granulicatella sp. WM01
CATGTGAAGCACCTCTTTACTATTTTCTCTCAACTTATAGTTTACTGGTTTGCTTCACTTTTTTCTATAAAAAAATAATCGTGTTGGCGAACTTTTTTGTTCACCAACACGATTTATTGTACACCCTAGAATTTTAGGAACAACAAAAAACATGGGAGCAAGCATTCAAAGAATGTTGTTTCCATGTTTTTTCTCTGTTATGTCACATTTAAAGTGATGACTGATATGTTCAGTCTTTAGGGTATTAAACACGTTCAACTTTACCAGATTTTAATGCACGAGCTGAAACCCAAACTTTTTTTGGTTTACCGTCCACTAAAATGCGTACTTTTTGTAAGTTAGCTTTCCATGTACGACGAGATGCGTTCATAGCATGAGAGCGAGTGTTACCGGATGAACTTTTACGTCCTGTTATAAAACATTGTTTAGCCATTGTATAACCTCCTTTACGATTTCCCTGTGAAGAATGTCATCGCTGACTCTCACATACCATAATAATTTAGCATATTCACCATAAAATTGCAAATAATTCTTTTAGTTTCTGTAAAAAAATATAAGATATTGACGTATCTTATTATTGTAAGAGCTATATATGCCTAAAATGAGCCGTTTTTTATTCATTTTGATGTGTATTACACCACATTTAATATAAGTGATACAAAAGAAACGAGTTTAGCGCTGTTCCTATTCTATCTTGTACAGTTGTTCATAAATAGATCGAAATGTAGGGGGAGTATTTATATTTTTTTTAGCAAATGTTAAATAGTGAGTTAATTTTTTCATGTGTATTCTTTTTGGCTTGCTCTTTTTAGAATACATTACTTTTAGAGGAGAATGACATAAATACTTTACAAAGTCTTTACGAAACATTGTAGGAAATCTTTACAAAGTAAACGTAAAATAAAAGAGTAATTTATAAAAGAAATGGAGTGTTCTCACATGAGAAAAAGTTTTGTAAAAATGTTGGCATTGGTATCAATAGGTGGTGCTTTAGCAGCTTGTGGAAATAATGGATCAACTTCTACAAGCTCATCAAGTTCAGATACTGGGAAAACAACGCAACAAGTTGTTGACTTAGGTGAAATTAATGTTATTTCAAGAGAAGATGGATCAGGTACAAGAGGTGCGTTCATTGAAATTGCAGGTGTAACAACTAAAGTAGATGGCAAAGAAAAAGATAATACAACTAAAACAGCAACAATCCAAAATAATACAGAAGGTGTTGTATCAGCCGTAACAGGAGATAAGACAGCAATTGGTTATATTTCTTTAGGTTCACTAGGGGATAATGTTAAAGCTGTTAAAATTGATGGTGTTCAAGCGAATGCAGAGAATGTAGTAAATGGAACATACAAATTGCAACGTCCATTTAATATTGCTTGGCAAAAAGATTTATCAGAACTAGGACAAGATTTTATCACATTTATTGACTCTAAACAAGGGCAAGAAATCGTCACAAAAAGTAAATATGTTTCTCATGTTAAAGATCCAAAAGAATATAAAGCAAGTGGAAAAACGGGCTCTTTATCTGTTGTAGGCTCAACATCTGTTACACCATTGATGGAAAAATTAGTAGAGGGATATAAAAAATTAAATCCAAATGTGACAGTTGATATTACATCAAATGGATCTTCTGCTGGAATGAGTGCCGTTATGGAAAAAACAGCAGACATTGGAATGGCTTCTCGTGAATTAAAAGAAAAAGAAGCTGCAGCAGTTGAACATAAAGCGATTGCTTTAGACGGTATTGCGATTATTGTTAATAAAGAAAATTCAACAGATACATTAACATTAGAGCAAGTTAAACGCATTTATACTGGTCAATTAACAGAATGGAGTCAATTATCAAAATAACGAGGTAGTCTATGAAATCGAAAAATAAAACTGAAAAAGTCATGCAGTGGACATTTTTCTTTAGTGCTTTAATGTCGGTTTTAGCCATCGTGGTCATTTGTTTATTCATGTTTACGAATGGATTACCATTTATTTTTAAACATGGCATAGCTGAGTTTTTATTTGGAACAGATTGGTCTCCGACCAATGTTCCAGCCAGTTATGGCATTCTTCCAATGATTGCAGGGTCTTTTTCAGTGACGTTAGGCGCTATTATAGTTGGTGTACCAATTGGAGTATTAACATCTTTATATTTAGTATTCTTTTGTCCAAAATGGTTATATAGATATTTAAAACCTGCTGTTAGTTTAATGGCAGCTATTCCATCTATTGTTTATGGATTTTTTGGGCTACAAATCTTGGTGCCTTTTGTTCGCCAATTTGGTGGGAATGGAATGAGTTTACTAACAGCTTCTCTTTTGTTAGGTATTATGATTTTACCAACTATTATTACATTATCAGAAACAGCGTTTCGTGCTGTTCCACAAACTTACTATAATGGGAGTATTGGTTTAGGTGCTAGTCATGAACGTAGTGTGATGAAAGTGATGTTGCCTGCGGCTAAATCAGGTGTATTCTCGTCAATTATTTTAGGAGTTGGACGCGCGATTGGTGAAACAATGGCAGTCATTTTAGTAGCTGGAAATCAAGCAATTATGCCACGTGCATTAACTAAAGGTGTTAGAACTATGACAACAAATATTGTTTTAGAGATGGCATATGCTGCTGATGAACATCGTGAGTCTTTAATTGCCACGGCAGTTGTCTTATTTATTTTCATTTTACTGATTAATGGAATCTTTACTTATATGAAGAGGAGGAGTGCGTAATGTATTCTAAAATCGTGAAAAGCATGATTTGGGGTTCGGCAGCTCTTACATTCGGACTACTTTTTTTCATTATTGGATTTATCTTCTTTAATGGGATTAGCAGTTTATCTCCGTCTCTGTTTTCGTGGGAGTATACAAGTGAGAATGTGTCACTAATGCCGTCGTTAATTACAACGCTACTATTAGTTTTTGTTGCTATATTAATTGCAACACCAATTGGTGTATTTACTGGTTTTTATTTGGTTGAATACGCTAAAAAGGGATCAAAAATTGTCAACATTATTCGAGTGGCAGCAGATACGTTATCAGGTATTCCATCTATTGTTTATGGATTATTTGGCATGTTGTTTTTCGTTAATTTTTTAGGCTTTCAGTATTCACTAATTGCCGGTGTGTTAACATCAGTTATTATGGTTTTACCAGTTATTATTCGTGCAACAGAGGAGGCATTAATTGCTGTTAATGATTCACTTCGTTTTGCAAGTTATGGTTTAGGAGCAGGGAAACTACGCACAATTTTTAAAATCGTTCTACCTGTGGCTATGCCTGGGATTCTATCTGGAGTTATCTTGTCTACTGGACGTATTGTTGGTGAAACGGCAGCGTTAATGTATACGTTAGGAACATCTACTAATATGGTAACAGGTTTATTTTCTTCTGGACGAACATTAGCATTGCATATGTATTTATTATCCACGGAAAGTTTACACGTAAAAGAGGCGTATGCAACTGGTGTAGTATTGATGATTATTGTGTTAATCATTAATACATTATCGGTCAAATTGTCTAATGTTTTAACAAGTAAAAATCGTTAAGAAGGTATATGTATCATTATTGTGCATATAAAGTATTGAAAGCATCTATCATTCGTTAGATTTATTATGCTTTAAATTGATAAAAGTACAATCAAGTGAGTGACTGAATACAAGAGTTTATGTGTCAATAATGAAATACAAAGATGTTTTGTAAAATGGAAAACAGAAAGAGTGAAAGAGATGAATGAATTTTCGATAAAAAATATGGATTTATTTTATGGCGATTTTCAAGCGTTGAAAAAAATCAACTTGGATATTCCTAAACATCAAGTAACAGCTTTTATTGGACCTTCAGGGTGTGGAAAGTCAACATTACTGAAGTCTTTAAATCGTATGAATGATTTAGTAGAAAATTGTAGAATTGACGGAGAATTATTATTTGAAGGAGAAAATTTTTATCAAAAAGATTATGATGCCAATCATTTGAGAAAACGTGTCGGAATGGTTTTTCAACAACCTAATCCGTTTCCGATGTCAATTTATGATAATATTACGTATGGTCCAAGAACACATGGTATCAGAGATAGAAAAACACTAGATGAGATTGTTGAAAAAAGTTTGAAACAAGCTGCCATTTGGGACGAAGTAAAAGATGACTTAAAAAAGAATGCTTTAAGAGTATCTGGAGGACAACAGCAACGCTTGTGTATTGCTAGAGCATTAGCTGTTAATCCGGATGTATTATTAATGGACGAACCAACGAGTGCCTTAGATCCTATTTCAACATTAAAAATTGAAGAATTGGTGCAACAATTAAAAGATCAATATACTATTATAATTGTGACACATAATATGCAACAAGCGGCACGTATTTCAGATAAAACGGCGTTTTTCTTACATGGAGAAGTGGTAGAGTTTGACGACACAGACAAACTATTTACTAATCCTAAGCATGAAAAAACAGCCGATTATATTTCAGGAAGATTTGGTTAAGGGGGCAATATGAGAGCACATTTTGATAAAGAATTATATGATTTAACACAACAATTTGAAAATATGTTTAGAGCAGTTGTAACATCGCTTGAGCAATCTATTATCGCTTTAACAACACAAAACATTGTGCTTGCCACAAATATTATTGAATATGATAAAGTTATTAATCAACAAGAGATTGATATTGCTGCTAATTGTACACGCCTAATTGCTCTACAACAGCCAGTTGTCAAAGATTTGAGAGTTATCGTTTCGTTTATGAAAGTGAGTTCAGATTTAGAGAGAATGGGAGATCATGCACGCTCTATTGCTAAAGGCGTTATTCGTACTACTAAACATGCTAGTTTTGAGGGGGTATTGCCTTACCTGGTAGAGATGTCTCAGCGTGTCATTGATATGGCAAAATTTGCACGGACAGCGTACTTAGCTAAAGACGAAGATAAAGCTAAAGAAATTGCTCTAATGGATTCCAAGGTTGATGCAGATTTAAAAAAAATTGGGCAATACTGTCGTGATATGATGAAAACTGATGCTAAGTATGTTTCAAATGGAGCAGAGTATATTTCAATGGCAAGCCATTTAGAACGTATTGCTGATTACGTGACAAATATTTGCGAACATGTTGTCTATATCCAAACGGGTGAATTAGTAGAGTTAGAAGATATGTGTGATACAGCACAATGAATGACTGTTTTGGAAATGGGATAATGGTAATGTATTTTTGAAGAAATTGCTAATAAATATAGAGATTATGTAGAGACTTGAAACGATAGCAAGGTTTCAAGTCTTTTGTTAATATTGACTTACAGATTTTTAGAGATGATGTGTAAAACTTTTATGTAGATATACTTTTAAAAAATGGTAATCCAACTAGTATATATCATTTTATAAAATAATGTTATCACTCGCAAAAGGTATAAAGGTATATAATTAGAAAAATAAATTTATACAGCAAAACAGTTGTCATATTAAAATAAAATTTTTGTCATACTAACATTTGAGAAGAGTACGGAAAAAAGGTGAGGTAACAATGAATATAATAGAGTTGAAAGAGCGTAGCCAACACTATTGGTCAAAAATAAATAATACTAGAGCGTAGTGGTAATTTTTAAAGAAAATTCCAAGAGAAAAAGTATACATTCTGACTGACATTAATTTGATCATTAAAAAAGGAGATTATGTCAGTTTAGTAGGATTAAATGATGTAGGTAAGTCTGAACTGATTAAAATGATGATAAGTTTATTGAAGGAAACTCAATGAGAAGCATTTTTATTTGGGAAGCCTGCTTGTTCCAATAGATGTCAAAATGTACAGAAAACAGGTGTGATTTTTGGGCAGAAGTTACAACTGTGGTGGGATTTAAGTTTGGTTGAAATCTTAGAAATTTTACAAAAAGTTGACGATGGAGATAGTCAGACACAAGTAAGAATAGACTATTTAATGACATTATTAGACGTTCATTTGTTTGCGAATTTTAATAAGTTTGGATAAAGTGCATAGAATTTGATTTTAATAACAAACATAGCTTTTAAAACATTGAAAGAAATTATCAACCAGCTTTAGGAAGTTGTTTAGAATTTATAGATAGATTTTTGGAAACCATTATTTATATAGAATAGGCTGTCTCCGTTTTTAAGTTTTGATGAGCATAAAGAACATTTGAAAAGAATAAGTGAAATTATCGTAGATTATAATTATTTATGAACGAAAGGGCTTTCGGTTGGCAAGGAGATTCTTATATGATATATTATTATAAATAAGGGAGGGGTGTTTAGAATGTTGGATAAAGCATTAATTGTGAGTGTAGTTGGAGATTTAGAGAATTTAGATATATAGGAGCTTAAAGATGATAGTCTAAAAGAGTTAGGTTTTCCAAATTCATCTTCTACACTGAAATGTAGAACTTGGCCAGTTTTAGGTCCTAAAGATAAGGATAATGGCGAAATTCAATAATTTGGTATAGAGCCAGTAGGATAATTCCTAGGGCTCTTTTATGGCAATTATTTTATTATTGTCGTTTGTTCCCATAATATATATAAAATATTCTTATGGTCTTACAAGGGAGGAAAAGATATGAGTGTTTTAGAAATTAAACAATTAAAATTCTCTGTAGGTATACGAGAGATATTAAATATTGAAAATCTAAATATTGAAAATGGGCAACGAATAGGTTTAGTTGGGAAAAATGGTTGTGGGAAAAGTCTATTTTTATCTATTTTGAATCATAAAATTGAGGCTGAGATTAGCTTATTTAAAATTTTTGGTATGTATTCATTGTTACCTCAATTTAAACCAAGCAGCTTTCAGTTAAGTGGTGGTGAGATTACGCAAAAGTATCTTATAGACATTTTGTCTCAGTCTCCTAAGCTTTTAATGTTAGATGAACCAACAAATAATTTAGATCAAAAACATATTATTTGGTTACAAAAACAACTTAAACGCTACGATGGAGGGATGATTATTGTTTCGCATAACCGTTATTTTTTAGATGAGTTATGTGATATGATTTGGGAATTAGATAATGGTAAAATTCAGCAATATCCAGGGAATTATTCTGATTATTTAGAACAAAAGAAAATAGAAAAGCGTACGCATAATAAGGCTTATGAAGATTACAAAAAAAATAAAAAACATTTAGAATTAGCTATTTTAAATAAGAGACAACAAGCGAATAAAGTGAGTAAATTTCCTAAAAATAAGTCTTTTTCTGAAATTAATGCAAAGGGGGCTAAACCTCATTATGGAAAAGTTCAAAAAAGTTTATTTCATAGCATGAAGGCATTAGATTCTCGACTAGATCAATTGGAAGTGGTAGAAAAACCCGTTGAAGATAGAAAAATAACTATTGACGTTCCGTTTGTTAAAAAATATATAAATAAACCTATTATAAAAATAGAGAAATTAATAGGTCGCGTCGGAGATAAGGTACTATGGGAACCCACTACATTTATTGTTAGACTTGGAGATAAGATTGGGGTAATAGGGGATAATGGCAGTGGAAAAACAACTTTAGTAAAGAGAATAATTGCCAATAAAGATGAATCTATATATGTTTCTTCATACACAAAAATTGGATATTTTGATCAAAATTTAGAAATACTTAATGAAAAAAAAACAATTTTAGAAAATGTAAATGAGGGGACTGTTCAATCAGAAGTTCAAGTGAGAATAATTCTTGACCATTTTGGTTTTAAGAAGGAGGATTTAGTAAAAAGAGTTAAAATATTGAGTGGAGGTGAGAAAGTTAAAGTTGCCTTAGCAAAATTGTTGGTTGGAGATTTTAATACGTTAATTTTGGATGAACCAACTAATCATTTGGATGTTTATACAATTGAAGCGTTAGAAGATTTGTTAATTAATTATTGTGGGACAGTGATTTTAATTTCACATGATCAACGTTTATTGGAAAAAACAGTATCTAAAGTTATTGCTATTGACAATAAGAAGATTACTATTTTTGATGGAGATATTAATGCGTTCAATAGATCACACCAAGAAAATTCAAAGAATAGTTTTTCAACAAAAAAATTACTCATTGATATGGAAATCACTAAAATACTTAGTCAATTAAGTATGAACTTTTCGGAAGAATTGGAAGAAAAATACAACTATTTGCTAAAATTAAAAAAAGAGTTGGATAATATTTAGAATGCTGGTCTTGTTTTTGGAAAACTAAATTATTGTAAATTTCAAGTTTAAGTTGTCTACCTATAGTAACTAATTTTTTCTATGACTAAAGTACCATGTCTATTGGTGTCAATACTTAACAATGAGCTGAGTCATGGTAATCTAGCCGACTGGCTGGTTCTCGCTTGCCTTTTCAGGACTGACTAAGCTATGCCGAAAAAGGCTCGTTGTCAAATGTTAATTTGTGCTTTTTCTTGTCTTTCCTTATGAAATAATTTTATGAATACTTCATACGGTGTTTGATACTCCAAAAGCTTTCGGATTTATCTTTTTTAGTGTGTTTGTCATATTGTCTAGAAGAAAAGTTTAAATCACTACAGTAATAGATGTATAACAGGATTGTGACATTAGAATTAAGTACAGAAGAAAAATAAATCATCAAAAAGGTATTAAAAAGTAAAAAAATTAATATTTTATTTGACAATTTGCGATGTTTCAAATGGAGCAGAATATATTTCAATGGCAAGCCATTTAGAACGTATTGCTGATTACGTGACAAATATTTGCGAACATGTTGTCTATATCCAAACGGGTGAATTAGTAGAGTTAGAAGATATGTGTAATCCAACTTAATAAATTATCTAATAGTACTGGATAAGTTGATAATATGTGTCGTATATATACGGAAAATTTGTTAATAGAACAAAACATAATATAGGAAATAGCCAAGGGATATATCGTATGGGAGATATACAGTGCATTCAGATAGTTGGAGTGTATAGTAAACTCCGTCAGCGTACTCTTGGGGAGAGTGCAAATATACCAAAAAACGTCCATTCATATTTATGAGTGGGCGTTTTTTATGGTTTTGTGTTACGAGTAAGAGTAATTCTAGTGGTGTATAGATTAAATTTCACTCTAAGATGATATCAGTTGTTTATATTGATTATTCAATATGTATTGTAACTTGCGTAAATTTTTATAAAAATAAATTTATTGGACGGGTGAAAGCCATTATATGATTATTTAACCTGTAACTTAAAGAGTTTTAAAATGTATATGTTTATGTACATATTCATAGATAGTTATATTTTAGAATGTTTTTTCACTCGAATTGTAAAGCCAAGTGCAACAGTACATGAAAAATACTAAAGTCACAGTCTATGTCTGTGTGCGACATAGTTGTTTTGTAATGGAATAGGTGTAACGGTCAAGGTATTAGCGTAGCGAGCCTTTACGGTTACACCTATTCTGTTATAGTTTATGTCGTTGCACACAAACGATTAAACATAGTATGAGGTGTATCATAGTCTAGTAGACGTCTAGGTCTATTATTTAACGCATTTTGTATAGTTGTTATCATTTGAATAGGTACTAAATTAAATGATTTTCCCTTCGGTAAAAATTCTCGAATTAAACCATTGTGATTTTCATTAGTCCCTCGT
>NZ_SPPB01000066.1 GCF_004570605.1 Granulicatella sp. WM01
AGCTGTAGCAATATGACAATATTTTTTAACAATAGGTGTTTCACAGGTCATCGTTTTATGACAACAAGTACATTGATAACGTCTCATTTTTAAATGTAATTTAGTGGGATTTTCATAAACAGGTAATCATTTTATTTTTCTTAAATAACTCCCATAACGAATCAGCTGATTATGCCCACAATGATGACATTTTTCTATTTTTCTTTCCCAGCTGGCATGAATAATATGATATTTAATATGATGTTGTACGTCTTGAGTTAGCCAATTTTCTGGAAATTCAAATTCTTCTTCCAATTTCAATAATTTTCTGGTATTCTTATCCATGTGAAGCACCTCTTTACTATTTTGTCTCAACTTATAGTTTACTGGTTTGCTTCACTTTTTTCTATAAAAAAATAATCGTGTTGGCGAACTTTTTTGTTCACCAACACGATTTTTTGTAAAATCTCAATATAACAACACTATTATACTGCTTTTTTTAAAATCATTTCCACATCGTTATGATTTTATATAACAGAAACATTTCAACATGCATTCAGTCTTAATCTTTTAACACATATTAAGATATACCATCACGTTTACGTTTTAGCATAAAGATTGTTCCACCTGCTAACGTAATCATAACACCCACAACCGTTAATCCTTGTGCTTGACCTGTAAATGGTAATTCTTGATTATTTGATACTTTAGATGTGTTTGTTTCCTTCTTAGATGAGCTTGTACGTCCTTCACTCATTTCTTTTCTAGTTGAACTTGTACTACTTTCGCTCGTTTCTTGTTTAGCCGAACTTGTACTACTTTCACTCGTTTCTTGTTTAGCTGAACTTGTACTACTTTCGCTTGTTTCTTGTTTAGCTGAACTTGTACTACTTTCGCTCGTTTCTTGTTTAGCTGAACTTGTACTACTTTCACTCGTTTCTTGTTTAGCTGAGCTTGTACTACTTTCGCTTGTTTCTTGTTTAGCTGAGCTTGTACTACTTTCGCTTGTTTCTTGTTTAGCTGAGCTTGTACTACTTTCACTCGTTTCTGAAGAGTTTTCTGTAGTTGACGAACTTTCATTTGGTTGAGGTTTAGGTGCTTGACCTACCAATGCTTGTTTAGCACTATTCAAAGCACTTAAAGCATCATCAATTTGTTGTTGTGTTGCTTGACTATCATTCAAGACTTGACGTGCTTGTGTAACAGCATCATTATACGCTGTTTTACGCTCTACACTATCATACACATAAGCATCACTTGCTAAAACAGTTTCTACTCCATCAACAGCTTTTTGCAATGCTTCTTTAGTAACAACTGGAGCCTCTTTTTCTGTCAATACAACAAAATGACTAAATGAACTTACAGTAAATGTTACCTTATCCTCTGTAGATTGATGTTTTAACAATTCAAGAGTACCATCTTCTTTTTCGTGGTAAATTTTAACAACTTTATTCAAACCTTGTAAACTTACCGTACGACTTCCATCGACTTTAACTCTATTATTGTTACGTGACAAATAAATATCATAATATTTTGCTTGATAACGTTCAATATTCTCTACATTAATAACAGATCCACGCAATTTTTCTATTACATTTGCATCATTAATTTCATCTACAACAAGATGCGTTGTATTTAACACTTGCTGACTTAACTCAACTTCACCAACTGGCGTTTTTTCTGGCAATGTCGCAACACGTGTCACGTAAGTAGGTTCAACCAATTTAGCATTTAACACATTAATGGCATCTTCAACTTGATAAGTCAATTTTGTAGGATCTGTTTCATATCCTTCAGGCATTTCAACAACAAAAGTATACTGCCCATTCACAATGCGTTTTTCAAAAACAAATGGATCATATTTACTTTGTGGTAAGCTAAATTTCTCGCCTTTTTGATTCACTGCATATACTTTTGTATTTGCTGGCGGCAATTTATCAAAACGAACTGTCATTTTATTCTTAACAATACTTTTTGCTTCAAACAAGACATCTTGCTTAGGTTTTTGTTCAGTTAACTCAACCTTAGCAACTCGTTCTCCAATAAGCTCAACTTCTTCATCTAGTAAAACAATTTCAACAGTATATTTTCCATAAGGTAAAGTATGAAGAATACGATTATTAGCACTCATAATATCGCCAACAATATTTCCAGCTTCATCTGTTATCTTATAACGTAAAACAGCAACTGGTCGATCATACTCTTGTTCATCAAGATTTAGCTTAACTTCTACTGCCCCTTTACCTTCAGGTAATTTTGGTGTTTCTTGTTTTGAAGAATTAGATTCTTCATCATCCCCCTCTTCTTCAGGTTCTGTTTGAACAAGCGTCCCATCTAAATATATACTTGTTTCATTTGCAGCAAAGTCAACAACTTTAAACAAAACATCTTTCAACTCCACATTTTCAGGAATAGTATAAGATCCATCAGCATTTGGGTGAATTTCATGCCCCTCAACTGTTTCCTCTCCCTCTGGAGTAGTTACTGTTTCAATATAAACTAGTTGCTTCTTATAAATCCCACTTCCATTTTCCTCAATATTTGTAGGATTAAATTGACGTGTATTTGCGTTATATTGTGAGGTAATATCCTCAATTTTTGGGGCAACTGTGTCAATTTTAACCAAGAAACTTGTTTCTTGCACTTTTCCAGCAGAAGACTCTGGACGGTACTTAACAACATATTGATATTCTCCATCTGGGAGTTTATTTCCTTCATCATCTTCTCCATTCCAGATAGTTTCATGAATTAAATAAGATTTTGCAGCTTGTCCATTATCATAATATGTCTTACGCCCAGTCATATTTCCATACGTATACAATGGACGTTCTCTGTTCACATCATCTTTTGCATAAACAGATAAACTTAAATTCTCAAAATTACGCAATATAACAGCTTTTAATGCCACAATATCTTGTTTATTATCATTGTTAGGTGAAAAGGCTAATTTTGTTCTATCAAACACAGGATTTTCCTGTTCATCAGCATATTCCCCTAAAATAGCAATTTCTATATTGCCTTGTTCACTTGGTGTAGATGACACTAAAGCTGTCACATGATTATCCTTATCACGTATTTTTTCCGCTTTATTTGCATAATAATAAAATGGTTTTTCTTCACCTGTGAAATCATAAATTGGTTTTTCTAAGACGGCTAAATCTTGGAAATTCCCTTTAAATGCAACATAAGGAATACTTACCTCATCAAGTTGCGTTGTTGCATCTGAAAACTTCACAAAACCTTCTAAATAATATCCGTTCGGCATTAATTTTTGCAACTCTGCAGTATATTGTGAGGTATCCACTCTAATTTTCACACTAGCTGAGCTATTAGCAGGAACAGTAAGTGTACTTTCTCCATTTTGAGTAAATAATTGACGTGGATTTAAGGTGATATTTCCCTCACTTACCTCATCAGTATTCACATACGTCGTATAATTTAACTGTCTATCTTGATTAGACAAATTATGAACCACTACATCAAATTCAAAACTTTCAGCTACGTTTCCTAGCGAAATACTTCCATAATCATTAGTTCCTGTAACATATAAATCACCTGTTGCAGCTCTAGCTGCATCAATAAGTCCTGCACCTTGTTGTCTTGGTGACGTTAAAGCTTTTGTATCATTATTAATATTCACTTTAGCCGTACTCATTAACAAATGTTTTACTAAAGCTTGAATTTCAGCAGCTGTTTTATTAGGAAAACGTTGTTTCAATACTTGTTTAACTAAAGCAACTGCCCCTGCCACATGTGGAGAAGCCATACTGGTTCCATTACTTAATCCGTACGTTCCATTATTGTAAGAAGAATAAATATCTCCTCCTGGTGCAGTCACATCAGGTTTTAATTCACCATCAGAAGACAATCCCCAACTCGTAAAATCAGTTAATGTATTTCCTTTTTCACTAGTTCTCTTAATTTTTGAACCATCAAACGTTAACGTATATGACCCACTATGCTTAGCTATTTCCATTCCATACGAATGTCCTATAGATACAATTGGATAGTCTTTATCCATGCCATTTAAAGCCATTGCTGGTAATTCATTACCACCAGCTTGATGATTAAAGATTACGACTCCTTCAGCACCTGCATTTTTAGCATTCGTCACCTTCTCAGTAAATGTAATCTCACCCCGTTGAATTAAGGCAATTTTTCCAGATAAATCAAGTTGATTAAAATCTTCTTTCTTTCCTAGATTAACATAAACATACTCATAATCATGAGTTGGATCAAACAATGTTGCATACGTTCTTATACTCCCTTTTCCATTAGGAAAATCTGCATGTCCAACTAATTGTTTAACAGTCATCACATCTTCACTCACAGCAATATTATTAATGGCTGCTACTGAAATAGACTCATAGGCAACAGAGGGATTTCCAACCAATCCGTAATCTGGATTACTTGCAAACGGCTTAGCATATCCTGTACCAAATACCCCACTGTTCCCAGCCGCAATAACAACTGTTACACCAGACTGTCTAGCCAACTCAATCGCTTTATTAACCGCATCTCCAACTTCTATTACCGAACCTGATGCAGCACCCAAACTCATATTAATGGAATCTGCACCTAAAGCAACCGCATCTTCAATAGCTTTAATATAAATAAACGAGCTTGTTCCTTTACTTAATTTATCTGAAAACACTCGCATAAACATTAACTGTGATTCAGGTGCTACCCCTGCAACATAATCGCCATTCGGTGCCGGTTTAGACGGATTTCCTACAGCCGTTCCAGATACATGCATCCCATGTGACTCTTGATTTTTCTCTTTTAAGTCATCATTCCAATCTGCATAATTAAACGCAAAAACTAACTTATCATTATACCATTTTCCGTAATTAATTCCGGCAGTTTCCTTAGCTTTTTGGATAGAAGCTGCAGTTGGATATTTAGCATTCGTCATATCTGTCATATTCAACACATCATGACTAGGGTCAATTCCTGAATCAATGACTGCAACGACTTGTCCTTGCCCTTTAATCCCTTTATCCCAAAGAGCTTGGACATCAATCATATTATTACTATCAATAGCTTTACCCAACAAAGCTGGTGGTAAAATTGTACTATTCACATCTACTTTAGGTGCTTCATAATCCACACTAACTTCAACCGACTCTACTTGATCTAAAGCTTGAATTTGTTTAGCTTGAGCATACGTCAACTCTAGTGCAAATCCATTGAAAAGCAAATCATATTCAAAAAGTTTTTGATATGTTATCCCTTTAGAACGAATGTCCTCTAACACACTCAATCGCAATGGTTTAGTACTTTCTTTACGTTGATTTCTACCTTCCTGTGTCTTTAAAAGATCTGGATTAACAGAACTTTCTTTTAATTTCACAATAACTTTAACAATATCTGTGTCTTTAAATTGATTTTCTGACACATTAGATAAAGTTTGTTTTGCTTGTACCACTTCTTGTGCTTGCACACTCCTAGGTACAAACGGTACTACTGTCGGACTTATCGAGCCTAACAACAATACACTTGTCAACAAAATGGATTTCCATTTTTTAGAGTTTGACATTTTCTGTTCCTCCTTATTCAAAATTGTTATAAAAAAATGAAAACAATTATAACTTAAATTATAATATGATTATATTTAACTATAACTCTTTGTAAAATTCAAGAGAAAAATAAACGGAAAATTTAATTTTTTTAATTAAAATACAAAAACTAAGCCCTTTTATACATTTTCCCTATTTTTTATATAAATCTTACACCACTATCATACCTGTGGCACCGTTCCCATGTCTAGCCCTAATTTCAGAAAATCTTATATAAAATACACTATTTTTTCATATAAATCTATTTTAACTCATTATACAACATACTATCTACATTACACACCTTCTTACTCACATACATTTTCTCTCTAACTTTTATTTATTACATTAATATCAATTCATCATTTACTAGAGCATGACCACTTCTTTCTTGGAACAACGTCATGATTTTAGATACTGTAAGCTGTTCTTTTTCTTTTCCAGCAATATCAACTACAATTTGTCCTTGATGTAACATTACTAAACGATTGCCATATTGAATAGCATGCTCCATATTATGTGTAATCATTAAAGTGGTTATTTGTCTTTGGGTAACGACTTTATTTGTTAGTTGCATTACCATATCACTTGTCTTAGGATCTAGAGCAGCAGTATGCTCATCTAACAATAGTACTTTAGGGAACACCAACGTTGCCATTATTAGTGTTAAGGCTTGTCTTTGTCCACCAGATAAAAATTGTGTATCCACATGTAGTCTATCTTCTAAACCTAAATCTAGCTGACTCAATATTTCTTTAAAATACGTTCTATCCGCTTCTGTAACTGCTCGTTTGAGCAAAGAGCGTTTTTGTCCACGTAATTTAGCAATAGCCATATTTTCTTCAATAGTTAATTGAGATGCCGTTCCCATTTTCGTATCTTGAAATACTCGACTAATTAAGCCCGCACGCTTAGTTGCATTATCTTCTTGAATTTCCCGGTTGTCTAAAATGATTTTTCCATCATCAATCATTACACTTCCTGAAATACTATTTAACAACGTCGATTTTCCTGCACCATTTCCTCCAATGATAGATATAAAATCTCCTTGATTAACGTCTAAATGAATGCCTTTTAACACATGATTTTCATTAACTGTATCTTTTTCAAAAATTTTGTGCACATTTTCTAATCTTAATAGTGTCATCTTTATTCTCCTTATTACTTGTTATGGCATAGTTATCTTTTTTATCCCTAACTTTTGACGAATTTCAGGAATATATAGAATGATAGCCAATAAAATAGCCGATACCAGTTTCAAAAGCTGCGTATCAATATTAGTCATAAAAATCATCACAATAATTAAACGATAAATAATAGCACCACCAACAATGGAAATAAGCCGCTTTCCTAATGAAAGATGTTTAATAATAACCTCTGCTAAAATAATAGACGCTAGACCAATAACAATCGTCCCTACTCCCATATTCAAATCTACAAACCCATTATTTTGTGCCATTAATGCTCCAGATAACGCAATCAATCCATTGCTAAGCATATATCCAAAAATTTTAACCCTATCTACAAAAATACCATTAGCTTGCCCCATTGTGTAATTATCACCAGTAGCCCTTAAAGCTAAACCAAGCTCAGTATTCAAAAAGATAATTAACACACCAATAACAAAGAAAGTTACTAAACTACCTAATACCAAAACAGCCATTGTTTTAGATAACCCAAAAGACTGAAACATGCTTATTAATGTGTTAGACTTCAACAAAGACACATTTGCCTTCCCCAAAATCAATAAATTAACAGAATATAGCCCACTCAACGTAATAATTCCAGTTAATAGTGCAGGAATATGCATCTTAGTATGCAAAAATCCAGATACCGCCCCTGCCAACATTCCTGCTATAACCCCTAAACATGTTGCAACTAAAGGAGATATACCATTAACAATAGCTTGTGTGCATACAACAGCTCCAAGGGGAAAACTCCCCTCGGCTGTTAAATCAGGCAAATTCAAAATACGATACGTTAAAAAAATACCTATTGCCATAACCGCCCATAAAATTCCTTGAGATACACTCGATACTATGCTATCCATATCAAAACTCCTTTATTTTTATTCATCACGAATTGTTGTTGTATCAATTTGAAACGCCTTAGCTGTTTCCTCATTTACTAAAACATCTAAATCTTTTGGATATTCAGCAGGAATATTTTCCACTTTTTCTCCTTTTAATACTTTCACTGCTAAATGTGCTGTTTGACGTCCTAATTTATCATAATTCGTTCCGTAACTAAACAACACACCAGCTTTAACATCTGTTTCTGACCCACCAAAAACAGGCACTTTTTTCTCTAATGATGCTTCAACAACTAAATTAATCGTACTTGAAATCACATTATCTGTTGTAATATACACAGCATCACTTTGTGATAAAATAGAACGTGCTGCATCTTGAACATCATTTGAATGAGAGATGCCTTTTAAAATTGTTTCATATCCAGCTTGTTCTAAAACATCTTTAGCCAACTTAGATTGTATTTCCGAATTACGTTCATTTGTAGTATATAAAATCCCTACTTTTTTTACTTGAGGCAATAGTTTCTTTAACAATGCTACTTGTTTATTTACTGATGTTTGATCACTTGTCCCCGTCACATTAGCTCCTGGTTTTTCCATACTCTCCACTAATTCAGCTGAAATAGGATCCGTTACAGCTGTAAATAAAATCGGCTTACTGTCAGATTGAGCTGCTACGGCTTGAGCAGCAGGTGTTGCAATAGCTAATATCACATCATTGTCAGATACCATTTTTTCAGCAATAGTCTGCAAATTACTCTGATCTCCAGACGCATTCTTTTGTTGAATAACAATATTTTTTCCGTCCTCATAACCGAGTACTTTTAATTCCTCCACAAACCCTCGATTAACAGCATCTAAAGCATTATGCTCTATATATTGTAAAATACCAATCTTTTGTTTAACGTCATGCTCACTCTGCTTAGAAGAACATGCCATTACTATACTTATTGCACTTATGAATAAACCAACTCGTAATATCCATTTTTTCATGATAAAACCACCTTTTATTATTTTTTTAGATAAAAAGAAAAAGCCAGTTAGATAGCTTTTATCTAACCGACTATATAAATAGACTATATAATTACCAATTAAGTCCTTTAGCTACTCGTTAGATAAATTATTATCTAATCAGCTATGGACACATCTAAAATCTCTAGCTTCATAGATACAAACAGCTTGTTTGCATCTACATGCAAACATTATCTATAATAGCTAAAGTAATAGGCACGACGAAGTAAGAAATTATTGAATTTTAATTGTTTACACATATTTCTCACTCCATTCTTTTTTCTAATGTCTAAATTTTATCATGTTTTTTTTATTTGTCAATAGGTTAATTATACTATTTTTATTTTTTATCAATCGAATGTGATAATGTCTTAAAGTAATCGAATGACAAAATGTCCCAAAATGATAAACTAGAGATATGAAAAGGATAGAATTAACAGTGAATGAAATAAAAAAATATAACGTCATCAAAGCCGTTCATCATGGCAAAAAAACAAAACAACGTGCCTGTGTTGAATTAACTTTATCATTAAGACAAATTAACCGACTACTTAACAATTATGTTCAATTGGGTAAGTCAGCTTTTTCTCATAAAAATAAAAAACGCTCGCCAAAGCATAGTCTACCTGAATCTACTAAAACTTTTATTGTAGAACTATACCAATCATTTACCAATTTAAAACCTAATGTTGTTCATTTTACTGAAATTTTAAAACAAGAACATGGCATCAATTTAACAGATACAACTGTTCGTACCATTCTCTATAACCATGGGATGATTTCTCCCAAAACACATCGTAAAACAGTAAAACGACTAAAACAACAGAAAAAAGTAGCACAACAGGTGAGACATGAATTGTCTATAAACTTACCCCGTTCTTGTGAGTTTCTAGCAGATAGTGACACTATCCA
>NZ_SPPB01000067.1 GCF_004570605.1 Granulicatella sp. WM01
AAGCAAAACCAAACTGTGTCATGGTATCGTCTTGAAGCTGTTGAGTCCCTTTCCTTTGATAATCAAATACCGTTCGTCTATCCGTCAAAAAAGCAGCAGGAATACCATAATTGCTTAATATCTGATGTAACACCTGATAATAGCCTGTTAGCGTTTCTTGTGGGGCAAAATAGGCACCAACACTATTACCAGAAGCATCATCAATGGCAACATGAAGATGAGAGACAGTTTGACCAAACCATCTGAATTGGCTAGCGTCCATTTGTATCAGTTCGCCACAATATTTTTTTCTCGGACGACTAGGGTGGATAGTGTTACTATCTGCTAGAAACTCACAAGAACGGGGTAAGTTTATAGACAATTCATGTCTCACCTGTTGTGCTACTTTTTTCTGTTGTTTTAGTCGTTTTACTGTTTTACGATGTGTTTTGGGAGAAGTCATCCCATGGTTATAGAGAATGGTACGAACAGTTGTATCTGTTAAATTGATGCCATGTTCTTGTTTTAACATTTCAGTAAAATGAACAACATTAGGTTTTAAATTGATAAATGATTGGTATAGTTCTACAATAAAAGTTTTAGTAGATTCAGGTAGACTATGCTTTGGAGAGCGTTTTTTATTTTTATGAGAAAAAGCTGACTTACCCAATTGAACATAATTGTGAAGTAGTCGGTTAATTTGTCTTAATGATAATGTTAATTCAACACAGGCACGTTGTTTTGTTTTTTTGCCATGATGAACGGCTTTGATGACGTTATATTTTTTTATTTCATTCACTGTTAATTCTATCTTTTTCACATCTTTAGTGTATCATTTTGGGACATTTTGTCATTCGATTACTTTAAGCCATTATCACATTCGATTGATAAAAATTAAAATATTTGTCCCATAAACATTTGAATTTGTCCCGAATTGTGATATAATAATAAAGAAAATAGGAGGTATGAAAATATGAAAAAACAAAATGTTTTGAATTTAATAAAATACCATGTGGAAAGGAATGAAAATTCCTTTAGGAATGAGGCGATAGCAATAGCAAGATATTTTGATAGCATAGGAGATTATCAGTTATCCGAATATATTATGGGGTTAATATCTGAATTAAATTTATATTCACCACAAAGTAGTGATTTTGAAAGTGAGTTTTTAAAACAAGTAGAAATAAGAAATTTAGAGGCTTTAAATTTACCACTTGAAATAACAGAAGATATAAAAGGTATTATTAATGCTGTAAACCATAATGTGGGTATTAATAAATTTTTATTTGAAGGATTACCGGGAAGTGGAAAAACAGAAGCAGCTAAAAATGTTGCAAGATTATTGGATAGATCTCTTTTTAGAGTGGATTTTGAAAACTTGATAGATAGCAAGTTGGGACAGACTAATAAAAATATAATAAAAGTATTTAGAGAAATAAATATGCTTCCAAATGCAAATAAGGTTGTGGTTTTATTTGATGAAATTGATGTTATTGCTTTGGATAGAGTTAATTCTAATGATATTAGAGAGATGGGAAGAGTAACATCCACAATTTTAAGAGAATTAGATAGATTGACAGACCTTAATAAAGAGATTGTACTTATTGCAACAACTAATCTATATTCAAATTTTGATAAAGCATTAATTAGGAGATTTGATGCTGTTATTAATTTCAATAGGTATAGTGATGAGGATTTAATAGAAGTTGCTGAATATTATTTTTCTTCATTTATCAAGAATTTTAAAGGAATATCCAAGGATACAAGATTATTTAAAAAAATATTAAGGATAGCAAAAAAAATACCTTATCCCGGAGAATTAAAAAACATTATAAAAACATCACTTGCATTTAGTGATGTTGGTTCTGAGTATGATTATTTGAAAAGATTGTACAATAGTTTGATAGGAAACTTGGATCAAAAGGACGTAAGCCAACTTCATGAAGAAGGTTTTACTGTAAGAGAAATAGAAAAATTAAAAGGGGAATCTAAAAGTGCTGTATCAAGAAAGCTGAAAAAGGAGGAAATAGATAGTGAATAATGTTTTGGAATTAAAAGGGAAACGCTTTGTACAAGCACGTAAAAATAGTAATGGCGGTGGTATAGCTATGAATGGAAAAAATGATGTTAGCACACAGTATTTGTTAAGGTTAAAATCTCAGTTAAGCCAAATTAAAGAATTTTGGGATAAAGAAACAAAGCCGTTTGAAGGTGTTTTGGTTAGTGTTTATTATAATAAAATTGTTGCGAAAAGTAATCGGATTTCTGGACTTTTTAAAGGGGCTAATTCTAATGAAGCAATTGTTGGAGCAAAATTTAATAGAGATAAAAGTAAACACATCATCACATATTTTCTTGATGAGTATGATTTGACAAAAAGCATAGAATTGATTACAGATACTTCAAATATATTGTCTCAAAAATTTGAGGGTAAGATCAGCAAGAATATATTTGAAGATAAAAATATTGTTAATCCAACAGTTTTTAAAGATTTTTCTGTAAGTATGTCTACATTTAAACAGGTGATTGCAGATGTATCGTATATTGATTCTTTTGAGGTAGAGTTACCTACGATAGATGTAAAACAGAGTATTATAACTTTGTATGATGTAAGAGAAGATACAAAATTATTATTTGAAAGATTAGGTATAGATATTTTAAGTAGCAGAATTTTAGATGATCAAACTGTTTACTTAGACGAAAAACAGGTAGCACTACTTTTTGTAAAAGCACCTTATCTTGTTTCAATGGCAACCGTTGATTTGTCAAGTTTATCACCTGATGATTTCATCAATGAATATCAAACAAAAATGGTAACTATACCATCTCCAACTATTGAACCAACAATTGGGGTGATAGATACCTTATTTGATGGAAGTGTTTATTTTAGTGATTGGGTTGAATATCATGATATGGTCTCAGAAGATATACCAAAAAATCCAAAAGATTATAATCACGGGACAGCAGTATCTTCCATTATTGTTGATGGAGCAAGATTAAATCCTTGGCTGGATGATGGCTGTGGAAGGTTTAAGGTTAGGCATTTTGGAGTAGCGGTAGGTGCTGAATTTTCTTCATTTTCAATAATAAAGAAAATAAAGAGTATTGTAGTAAATAATTCAGATATAAAAGTCTGGAATATTTCACTTGGTAGTAATCAGGAAATTAATGACAACTTTATTTCTGCTGAAGCTGCAACACTAGATAAAATTCAGTTTGAAAACAATGTAATATTTGTTGTAGCAGGAACAAATAAACCAAGTGCAGATATAGTAAAAATAGGATCTCCGGCAGATTCTGTTAATAGTATAGTTGTAAATTCAGTTAGTAAGAATGGTCTGTCTACTAAATATGCTCGTAAAGGGTTAGTATTATCTTTCTTTGCAAAGCCTGATGTGAGCTATTATGGAGGCAGTGAAGAAGAGTACATTAGAGTTTGTGAACCTTTAGGGTTTGCGAGTGTTGCCGGAACTTCTTATGCTGCACCTTGGATTGCGAGAAAATTATCTTATTTAATTGATGTGTTAGGACTTAATAGAGAAGTTGCAAAAGCCATGATTATTGATGCTGCAAGAGGTTGGGATGAAAAACCGACTCCTGAGGAAGTTGCTTTATATGGGCATGGAGTTGTACCAATTCATATAAACGATATTATTCAAACAAAAGATGATGAAATAAAATTTGTGGTATCAGATATTAGTGAAAAATGGAATACTTATAACTACGATTTTCCAGTTCCTCTAAAGGATAATAAGTATCCATATATTGCGAAAGCTACGATGTGTTATTTTCCATTGTGTGATAGATTGCAAGGTGTTGACTATACAAATACAGAATTGAATTTGCATTTTGGTCGATTAGGAGATGATAAAAAAATCAAGGATATTAAGGGTGATAAACAAAATACAGAAGAAACATTAGATGGAGAAAGAAATTATCTTTTGGAAGGTGAAGCCAGAAAACAGTTTAGAAAATGGGATAATGTTAAGTATATCGCAGAGAGTGCTACAAAAAGAATGATACCAAAAGACTCCTATAAAAATAAAAACTGGGGTATGGAAGTAAAGACAAATAACCGATTAGATCCCCAAGATGGCGTAGGAGTTAGGTTTGGTGTTGTTGTAACACTCAAAGAAATGAATGGAGTTAATAGAATTGATGAATTTATCAGAAATTGTACATTAAATGGTTGGTTAGTAAATTTAATTGATGTTGATAATAGAGTAGATATTCATCAAAAAGTTAATGAAGAAATTAAGTGGGAATAATAATGAAAGTGTAGGGATATAAGTGTTAGAAAATATAGGAATTAATTTGATTAGCAGTGGAATTTGTTTTTTGATTGGTATATTTGCAACTAATTATAGAAGAATAGGGTTGTTTGTAAAATCGTTGATACATCGGAACGAAGATATTAGGTTTAGCATTGCGTATTTATATAAAATAAAAATAGATGATAAATATCTTTTAATTAAGGGAAGTAAAATAGAACAACTGCAACCTGTTGGTGGAGTATATAAGGTTTGTAGTTCGTTTAGTACTATTGAAAGGAATTTGAATATTATTTTTGAAAATAAACTAGGGTTTTATGAAAAAGAAGATTTAAGATTTTGTACCAAAGGAAAAAATATTAGCAAAGTTCTAAATTGGTTTGATAGTAGAGAAAATAGGGAAGTAGCGGTATATAGAGAGTTTTATGAAGAAATTATAAAAAATAACATATTGCCTATAGAAGTTCTAAGTAGCATGAGAATAGAATTTTTAAAGCAAATAAAACCTAAAATGGCTTATTCTAAGCATTTTAAAAAGAATGAAATATTATTGTTTGATATTTATGAGATCCATTTAACAAATGAATATATTGATATGATATATAAATATGTAAAAGAAGGGAATGATTTAATTAAGCTTGTAGATAGAGAAGATATTGAAAAGGAATGTGTTGATATAAGAGGAAAATCATTTAAAATAGGAGTCCATTCGCAATATATTGTTTAAGAAGAGAGGGTAATAAAATGAAAAAATTTGAAATGTCGAAGGAGATAAAAGAGCTTATTAATGAAATTGATGTTTCTGAATCAAATTATGAAAAAGCATCAAACAGGTATAAGGCAATTGCAAACTATATAAAAGAATCTGACCTAGCAGAATATAGTCCGGATATTTACCTACAAGGTTCTATTAAATTAGGAACAGCAATTAAACCTCTTACTGAAGAAGGTGCGTATGATATAGATATTGTTTGCAATCTGACTAAAAAAAGAAGACATCACCAGACTCAAAGAGAATTAAAAGACGAACTTGGAAAAGTAGTTAAAAATTACTGGTTAAAGCATAGTATGGAAAATTTTCCAAAAGAAAGCAATAGGTGTTGGACATTAAATTATGCAGATGAATCAAATTTTCATATAGATATTTTACCTGCTGTTCCTTGGAATGATACGGATGATGGAAATATTGCAATTTCAGATAAAAGAAGTGATAACTATGATAATATAACATTTGACTGGGAAGTTAGTAATCCTAAAGGATATTCCGATTGGTTCAAAAAACAAAGCGATTTTCAAATGATAAAAGAATCATATGCTAAACGATTTTATGCAAAGATAGAAGAAATTCCAGATTATAAAATAAAAACTCCATTACAAAGAATTGTGCAATTATTAAAGAGACATGCAGAAGTTATGTTTGAAGATGATATGGAACAAAAACCGTCTTCTGTTATAATTACTACTTTGGTTGCAAAAATTTATCCTAAATGTACGATTATTAGTGAGGATTTTAAAACATTATTATTGAATGTAGTTAAAAATCTTTTGAGCGGAATTGAATATGAAAATCCTTGTATTTATAATCCGATTAATAGAAATGAGAAATTATCTTTGAAATGGGATAAGGATAGAAAATATTTTGAAAATTTTTTGAAGTGGTATAATCAACTTAAAGTTGATTTTAGCGTAGATAATAAAGTATTGTCCTTAAATGAGAGTTTGTTTTATATGCAGAGAAGTTTGCGAAAAAATACTAATGAAATTGGAATCTCGTTAAATTCTTTAAGTCATCATCAAAAACCTAAATGGAAAATGTCAAGTATTGCTAAGACTGACGTAGAGATAAAAGCATATTATAGTTGGCATGGTTTCAGATTTAAACAAATAAAAAGTGGTGAAGCTTTGAATAAAAAAGGAAAACTTAGATTTGAAGTCAATGTACCTACACTTAATATAAAAGACTATGATATATACTGGCAAATAACCAATACTGGTTGCGAAGCAATCAATGCAAATTGCTTAAGAGGAGACTTTTATAATTCTAAGCTTGAACAAGGAAAAAGAATAAGGACAGAAGAAACTTGCTATGCAGGTAGACATTATGTTGAGGCATATTTAGTAAAAAATGGTATTTGTTATGGGAAAAGTAAACCTTTTGAAGTTAATATAATTGAAGTTCTTACTTTTGAGTGGTTTAATACAAAAAAACTAGGAGGGTAGTGTATGCCTGATACAATTATAAATTGGTTGTTTGGATTAGTTAAAACAATACCTGAAGATATTATTAAAGCGCTGATATTAGGTTTTTTAATTTTAGTTATAAGAACACTTGTCGACAAAGTTAAATTTTTAAATTCCAAATTTAAAAATTTCATGGTAATGATATTTAGTACAAATATAGAAATATCTACAAAAACCTTTTTTATCGATTCTCCAGAATATAATTATGTTGCAAAAAGAAAAAAGGAATATGTATACAGTCAAAAGTTGAGTGATAATGATGTATGGGGAATTATTATTGTAGGAGTATTGATTGTTTCTATAATTGTTAATTTTTTCAAAGAATATGTAGAGTATATATCTTTGTTCTTAAAGTGGTTTGGACTTATACCTTTAATATTATCTATTATATTTTTATTTATTATATCTTTTAGCAAGGAAGTTCAAAAAGTTACCGTTAAATTCATTATTGTTTCAATGGTTGTTTCCACATTAACATTATATTATGGATTTAACATTAAGGAAATGGTGGTAACAATGAGTCCGTCAATAGTTGATACAAGAAAATTTTTTATATCAGTATATAAAATTTTAGGTGTATCTATAGGAGCAATTCAACAAATGATATCTTATATCTTATTGTTACGTGTATTCAGTGTTTATATTGATAGAAAAAAGAAAAATCCGATACAAGTAATTCGCAAATTTATTTTTAAAACAAAACAATTTGAATCAGTTTCTTTTCTCGTTTTTTTAGTAATATTGTTTTCAGTTTTATCATATTTACTGACGTTAAACGCTGTTCATAATTTTTTATTGAGATAGAGAGATAAACTTAATAGTTTATCTCTCCATATAAATTCCATAATTTTTTTGTATCTTGTAAAGCTCGTCCATAGTAGATTTTGAGGAAGAATACTCTTGCATAAGGGTATTCTTTTTTGGGATTCTATAATGAATAGCTTATATGTTAAATGGTGTTGGTGACCAAATATTGAGCAATCGTATGAGCGGATAGAAATTTCTATCGATTTTTTTAAAAATAAACGATTAACAATCAATGGAAATCAAAAATAGACGAAATAGATTCTCTATGGACAATAGTTTTTAAAGCCGAGCAATTCAAACTCTGAATAATCTTTTGAAGTTGATTAATAACGTCTTCCAATGGTTTAAAAGCTCTGTTCTTAACCTCACGTTTCAGAATCTCTGCCCAAACTTGTTCAATTGGATTCATTTCAGGCGTGTATGGAGGAATAAACGTAAATTCTATATGATGTGGTATATCAAGGTTTCTTGATTTGTGCCAAACAGCATTATCCATAGCTAAAATAATATAATCTTCTGGGAATGCCAGAGATAGTTGTTTTAAAAATTCGTTCATCTATGCACTATTATAACCTCCTGCTATGATGAAAAAGGGTTCACCTGTATGAGCATCCACAGCTCCGTAACAATAACGACACTCTCGAATATAATGACTTGAAACATGGGGGCTATATCCTTTAGGTGCCCAGCACACCCCTATTTTACTAATACGACCAAATCCTGCCTCGTCTTGATACATTAGGTGAACATTTTTATAACGAGGGTGATGTTTGAAACGCTTTCTTGCTCTCATGAATGAGGATTTTATTTTTAGACGCATAAATCACATTAGCGTCTGCTTTTTTAGGGTGTTGAGGACGTGGCTCTACTTTTCTCCACCCATGACGTTTTATAAGGGCGTAAAATCCCTCCTTAGTTGTTGTTCTTCCTATCTTCTCTTGATAAACTTCATAAAAACTTTGAATAGTAATATATTCCCCTTTCAAAGCTTTTTCCAATGCTTCTTTTAAAAAGTTTTCCTCTTCTTCCTTTGTCATATAGCAACGGTGACGTCCACCACGATTTTCTGTTAAAATGCCTTCTATTCCTTTCTCCTTATAGGTATCAACCGTATTCTTTATCGTTTGTGGGACATAGGCTACAATTTTAGAAATCTTATTAAAAGATAGTCTTTCCGAATGCAGAAGGAGTGCTTGTAATTTTCTATGATAAGGTGCTACTTTTTTATTTTTTAATGCTTTTTTGATAATTTGTTTTTCTTCGGTACTTAATTGTAATGTCATACTTCTATTTCTGATTTTTGTTAAGTATAAAAGTGCAACGTATTGATCTAGACAGCATGCTCATATAGAAAAGAGGGTGTACAATAAATCGTGTTGGTGAACAAAAAAGTTCGCCAACACGATTATTTTTTTATAGAAAAAAGTGAAGCAAACCAGTAAACTATAAGTTGAGAGAAAATAGTAAAGAGGTGCTTCACATG
>NZ_SPPB01000068.1 GCF_004570605.1 Granulicatella sp. WM01
ATAATATGATATTTAATATGATGTTGTACGTCTTGAGTTAGCCAATTTTCTGGAAATTCAAATTCTTCTTCCAATTTCAATAATTTTCTGGTATTCTTATCCATGTGAAGCACCTCTTTACTATTTTCTCTCAACTTATAGTTTACTGGTTTGCTTCACTTTTTTCTATAAAAAAATAATCGTGTTGGCGAACTTTTTTGTTCACCAACACGATTTATTGTACACCCTAAATGAGGTACTTGAAATCCTCGATTTAAAACCATTTGTCAACACGTTTATTTTATACTCTTAAAATTTTAGGACATTTTTTGATGCACTTTCCAAATAAATAAAACTAGTATTCTTATTCGTTCTGTTTTTTCTATTTACCTTCATTGCACAACCAAAATGCGTCCTATTTTTTACGCTCGCTTTTCCGTTTTTATTAATTAGATTAAATAAGATGATGTCTTATGGAATGAGCATGTTTGCTAAAAGATTAGTTTCCTTTTTTGACAGTTTTCACTTTTCCTTGCCAGCGTTCTAAGCCACCTTTTAAAATATAAATCTCTTTATACCCTGCTCTTTTCAAACGCCCAGCCGCTTTTCCTGCAACAAGCATAAAATCATCACATAAATAAATAGGTTGGTCTTTTCTTATTTGTCCTAAATTTTGTTTAAATTGACTGAATGGGATATTTCTAGCCCCTAAAATATGTTTAGCATTGAAATCATCTTTTTCACGCACATCAATCACTTGAGCACTTCGCATACCTTCTCTAAATTCATCAGCCTTTATATACTTAGCTGCCCAACGTCGCTCAATCCACAAATATATATGATAGCTTCCGTATACAACAGCAAATGTTATCACAAAGATAGACATTACATCAAAAAAATTCATAGTCTTTACTAATCTCCTCTTTTACAATTATTCACTTTCACTCAATACCAGACTTGCAGCACCAATAGCCCCTGCATCATTACCTAAAGTCGCTAAAACCAATTCTGTACTGTTACTAATCGTTGTCAACACATATTTTTCAAAATACTTGTTTACTTGCTGAATTAAAAACTCACCTGCACCAGATACACCACCGCCAATAACAATATAACGAGGATTAAGCATATTCGCAATATGACTACATGCAATTCCAAGATATTCTGCAAACTGATTTACGATAAGTTGTGCCAACTTGTCGCCACATTTAGCGTAATCAAATATATCTTTAGCACTTACGATTCCATCATCAATCATGTTTTTTAACGTTGTCTTTTCAGCATATTTATCCGAGTGTTGACGTGCAAGCTGAACAATACCCGTTGCACTTGCAACAGTTTCTAAACACCCTTTTTTCCCGCACGTGCAATTTAGTCCGTGTGCATCAATCAAAATATGTCCAATCTCGCCTGCACAATTTTTACTCCCATTCACCAGTTTTCCATTCGTTACAATTCCACCACCAACGCCTGTACCTAAAGTCACCAAAACCATATCGTCTGCATTTAGTCCGGCTCCTTTCCAACGTTCACCTAGAGTTGCAACATTAGCATCATTTTCAATAAATACTGGAATCTGTAACGCTTCTTGCATCAACGCTCTAACTGGTTGCTCACTTGCCCAACCCAAATTATACGCTCCTGTTACACTTCCTTTTTTCTTATCAATAGCCCCTGGACTACCAATGCCTATCCCTTTAATATCCGAAGCATTTAAACTGTATAAGTCCAAATGCTGCTGAATAGATTGAATAATATCTTTTACAATATGTTGACCATTGTCCAACTTATTTGTTGAAATACTCCACTTTGTCAACACTTCTCCCTCAAGAGATACTATCGCCATTTTTACACTTGTTCCACCTAAATCAACACCAATAATTTTTTGCATAGTCTTGTCCTTTCTTAATTAAATCCTATAAAAAACATACTCAATAATAATCCAATATAAATAACAATACTAATGACTTTTTGCTGAGGTTTTATTTGCCAAGATCCTAGGCAATATCCTGCTAATCCTCCACCAATTAAACCACCAACGTGTGACCACAAGTCGATTCCCGGAGATAAACTGTATATCAGATTAATACAAATCACAACAAAGAATTGCTGCGACTGTATATAAATACCTTTATGATGCGGAAAGACTTTTGTCAACAAAACAATAGTTGAAAACAACCCAAAAACTGCTGAACTAGCCCCTAAGGATACTGTGCTAATCCCATGCAGACCATAGCTGAATAAATTTCCTAGTAATCCTCCTGCAAAGTAGATAAGTAAAAACCTATAGGTTCCAAAAATAGGTTCCAAAATTTTCCCTGCCAAATATAAGGAATACACATTCATGGTTAGATGCATCGCATCAGCATGTAGGAACATAGCCGTAAAGAATCTCCAAAATTCATACTTGAATTGTACTAATGGCTTATACATAGCACCGTATTGTATGAACACATCAACCGTTGCCCCTTTGCTTAGTGTTACTAAAAACACAATGCAATTTATCAAAATTAACACAATTGTTGCTTGCATATATGTTGAAATATTTTTAAAACGATTAAACATCTTTTCTCCTTTCAACACCTTATTTCTTTTATTATACACGATATTCTCCGACATTTTCAATAATGAGTTGTTGCACAGGTATATCATGTTTTTCAATAGGAAAGTCCACACATTGCTCTTTTGATACAAAAGATACTGTATTCCCTTTAAAAGACGCTAAATATCTGTCATAATATCCACCGCCAAACCCTAAGCGATACCCTTTATCATTAAATGCGACACCCGGAACAATAAGCAAATCAATATGCTCTACTTCATCATCTCCAAGCGGTTCTTCTACACCAAAGACACTTTTTTTCACACTATCTTCCAATGCATAGTAAACAAATATCATTTTTTCTTTAGTCAGTACTTTAGGAAGCGCTATTCTTTTCCCTTGTTCAATGGCCAACTGAATAATTCCGCGTGTTTCCCACTCAGGAAACATAGATAATGTTATCCCTACTGTTTGTGCCTCTTTCCACTGTGGTAAACACTGTAATTGTTCGGAAAAAAATTGCTCTACACAGTATCTTCTTTCTTTAGAAATGGCACATAGTTTAGATAATACATGTCGTCGCACCTCTTTTTTTGTCATAGCCTTACCTACCTAGTTCATTTTTTTGTAGCTAGTCGCTCCCTGCAATACACATGCATCAGCTTTATCATAACGCTCTACTCCTAACCACTATGTCGTGTTCTTTGTTTCAATGCACTTTATCAGACAAACATACATCGTCTATCCTATGCCATCTTCAGCTAGTTCTTTACAATAATGTTGTGTTTACTAAGCTAAAACAGCTTCCAAAATTGCCATATTCATGTAAATTGTATTTTTCAACTGAATGATAATACGGGACTGTTCGCTTTCAATAAGCTGACTATCTAAATCTGTTTCTCGTTCAATAGGACCAGAATGCATAATAATAGCATGTGGTTTCATCATTTTTGCTCTTTCCTTTGTCAAACCATATTGATCAAAATACTGCTCTGTCTTATATGTATTGTCCTCATTAAATTGAGAACGGTATATCATGACAACATCCACTTCTTCCAACAGTTCATTAATTGTCACATGATTACCGAATAATGGACATTCTTCAACTAATAATTCTTTAGGTCCTGAAAATAGTATCTTTGCCCCTAATCTAACTAATGCTCGTATATTTGAGTGTGCCGACCTGGAATGTTTCACATCTCCAATAACGCCTACTTTTAGCCCTTCAAAACGCTGAAACTCCTCATAAATAGTCATTAAATCAGCCATAGTTTGAATAGGATTTTGTCCCATACCGTTACCTGCATTAATAATTGAACAATGAATATTAGGTTGTTCTACTAATCTTGAAAAATCTTGTTCTTCTTTTGTCCGAATAACTAAAGCATCGACATCTAATGCCGACAGGGTTAAAGCTGTATCATATAATGAGTTCACATGCTCCAGCTCTATATCCACTGTTTTTACTCCTAATCTTTTTTGTGCCATTTCTACACTATATTTATTTCTCGTGCTCTTGTCAAAAAACAAATTTGCCATAAATTTAGGTTCTAAAAAGTGATAACTATCTCCTTTTTTATACGACAATGCTCTTTGAATGAACTGTTGAATATCTTCACTAGACACATTATCTATGGAAATAAAATGTTGAAAATGTTTTATGCTCCTTCTAGCCATGATGCTCCCTCTTTTTCAAAACCACTTCATCTTTGCCGTCAATCTCTTCCAAGCGAACTAAGATTTGTTCGTCTATTGCTGTTGGAATATTCTTACCAATATAGTCCGCACGAATAGGTAATTCCCTATGCCCACGATCAACTAAAACTGCCACAGTAATTTTTTTCGCTCTCCCACGGTCCATAATAGCGTCCATAGCTGATCGAATTGTACGTGCAGTAAAGAGAACATCATCTACTAAAACAACATGTTTATCACTAATATCAACCGGAATATTAGTTCCATTTAAAACGGGATCTTGATTAAGCTGACTATCGTGACGATCATCTCGATATAGCGTAATATCTAATACACCAACTGGAACATCAACTTGCTCAAATTGCTTAATTTTTTCAGCAATACGTTCTGCCAAATAAATACCTCTTGTTTTTATCCCTATTAACACAAGATTTTCTGTACCTTTATGTTTTTCCAAAATCTCATGTGTAATTCTTACTAACGAACGACGTATTGCATCTTCTTCTAATATTGTAATACTTGCCATAATTTTCACCTCTATTTTATAGTTCCATTATAAATGACCTTCTCCAATTTCGCAATAACCCTCTATTGTCTTCACTCATACACAAGATATTGTGTTAAATCAGTCCATAATCTTACAATATATTCCACTTTTCAAAAAAAATCTCAATTTTTTTTGAAAAAAGCCTATGATTTATACTACAATCGTGATATAATGTTTGTCGTAGTAACTTGTGTTACTAGTTGTTTTTATATAGCATCTCGTTTGAAAGGAGTGGCTTTAAAATGATTACCTTATATACTTCTCCAAGCTGTGCATCATGCCGTAAAGCTCGTGCATGGTTGGAAACACACAATATTCCCTATGTTGAACGTAATATCATCTCAGATCCATTATCCATTGATGAAATTAAAAATATTTTAAGAGTTACTGAAGACGGTACAGAAGAAATTATTTCACAACGCTCTAAAACATTTAAAAAACTAGATATTTCACTAGATGAATTACCATTAAGTCAATTACTAACATTAATTCATGAAAATCCAACTCTATTACGTCGCCCTATTTTAATGGATGACAAAAAACTGCAAGTTGGCTTCAACGAAGATGAAATCAGACGTTTTTTACCTCGTTCGGTACGGGTTTTAGACTTGTTAGCCGCACAACAAGCTATTTAATTGGTATGAATACATGTTTAAAAAATTAAAAGAAGCAAGATTACCTACTAAAATCGGAATCGTTTGCTTCTTTTTTACATTTCTATATAGAGCAACATTTTATTTAGAAAAACCCACATAAAATAATGGTATCGTCTAAAAAGTATAAAAACTTCCTATTTAAAATGTTAGTATCTATCAGATAATAGGTGCATGTAGTAAAAACAATTCTATTTGTTTTCAATCACTTCACAAGAATATACATAACAGAGTAGTTAGCGTCTTATATGCTAACTACTCTGTCTTTAAGTCATTAGTCTATTTTATTAATTTTTTACGCATTCTTTTATAACTCATTATTTTGAGTTAGTGTTATTACGCTTGTTCTTCAGCTTTTTTCTTACGTTTAGCCACACGGTCACGTTCGCCTTTGTCTAAAATTTGTTTACGCAAACGAATGTTTTCAGGTGTTACTTCACAGTATTCATCATCACTCATAAATTCAATAGATTCTTCTAGCGATAAAATGCGTGGACGTTTAATAACTGCTGTTTGATCTTTTGTGGCTGAACGGATATTTGTCATTTGTTTAGCACGTGTAATATTAACAGCAATATCGTTATCACGTGAATTTTCGCCAACAACCATTCCTTCATACACTTCTGTACCTGGTTCAACGAAAATCGTTCCACGATCTTCAATTCCCATAATTCCATAAGTTGTTGCTTTGCCTGTTTCAGTAGATACTAATGCTCCATTACGGCGACCACCAATTTTAGCTTTAATTTCTGGTAAATATTGATCAAATGTGTGGTTTAAAATGCCGTATCCTCTTGTCATAGATAAAAATTCTGTTGAATAACCAATCAGGCCTCTTGCAGGTACCAAGAAAATCAATCGAATTTGGCCATTTCCCGTTGGAACCATTTCTTGCATTTCGCCTTTACGAGAACTTAACGTTTCAATAATAGACCCCATATACTCCTCAGGTGTGTCAATTTGGACACGTTCATACGGTTCACAACGAACACCGTCAATTTCACGAATAATCACTTCTGGACGCGATACTTGTAATTCGTATCCCTCACGACGCATTGTTTCAATTAATATAGATAAATGTAATTCACCTCGTCCTGATACTGTCCATGCATCTGGAGAGTCTGTTGGCTCAACACGTAAAGATACGTCTGTTTGTAATTCTGCCATTAACCGTTCTTCAATTTTACGAGATGTTACATGTTTTCCTTCACGTCCAGCAAATGGTGAATTATTTGTCAAAAATGTCATTTGCAATGTTGGTTCATCAATATGCAAAATTGGTAAGGCCTCTTGTACATCAACTGGAGTCACTGTTTCTCCAACGAATATATCTTCCATTCCACTAACAGCAATTAAATCTCCTGCTTTTGCTTCTTGAATTTCTACACGGTCTAAACCAAAGAAACCAAACAATTTAGTGACACGGAAATTTTTAGAGGAGCCATCTATTTTTAGTACAGATACTGAATCGCCTACTTTAATCGTTCCACGGAATACACGTCCAATTCCGATACGTCCAACATAATCATTGTAATCTAATAAAGACACTTGGAATTGTAACGGTTCTTGACTATTGTCTACTGGAGCAGGAATATGGTCAATAATCGTGTTAAAAATATGATCCATTGTCGGCTCTTGATCAGCTGGATTGTCTGATAAACTAGATGTCCCTCCAATCGCTGAAGCATAAATAACTGGAAACTCTAATTGATCATCATCTGCACCTAATTCAATAAATAATTCCAATACTTCGTCTACAACCTCAGCGGGACGAGCAGTATCTTTATCAATTTTATTGACTACAACAATAGGCGTTAAATGTTGCTCCAAAGCCTTTTTCAACACAAAGCGTGTTTGAGGCATTGTGCCTTCATACGCATCAACAACAAGTAAAACTCCGTCTACCATTTTCATAATACGTTCAACTTCTCCACCAAAATCAGCATGTCCTGGTGTATCCATAATATTGATACGTGTGTCATGGTATTGTACGGCTGTATTTTTCGCTAAAATAGTAATACCACGTTCTTTTTCTAAATCATTTGAATCCATTGCACGATCTTCTAAATGTGCACGTGCATCTAAAGTATGAGATTGTTTCAATAGTTCGTTTACTAAAGTCGTTTTTCCATGGTCAACGTGCGCAATAATGGCAACGTTACGAATATCATTTCTTACTGTCATATCTTCCTCCAATTTATGTTCTACCTACACTTATAACTGATTTATTTTAACAAAAGTCAGTGTAAATGAAAAGAAAAAAATCTATTATTTCCGTTTTTTGCACTATTTTTTCATTTTTCTGCATCAAACAACTTGAATGCTATAGTCTTTCGAGTATATTTTACCACATCTCAAAGTCTTCCCATATCTTACAATCTTAAAAAAAAAGGGCTCTTCGTCAAATTATGTTGGTAAGTAAAAATTCCAGCAAATATTAAGTTGTTTTTTCTTAATAGGGCTAATTGTTTCTTTTCGAATCGGTATGCAGTTGTCAAGGTTTATAGCGTGAGCGTGCCTTGACAATAAGCATACTGATTTGATAGACTTTTCAGCCCATATTAAGATGGTTTAAATAATTTTTCTTGCACTAAAAATACTCGAGTTCGTAAATATGTAAAATATTTAAAC
>NZ_SPPB01000069.1 GCF_004570605.1 Granulicatella sp. WM01
ATTTATGGCGATTCAGTAGTGTTGCAATTTTTGAAATAGTATAGCCCTCGTTTAATAATATTTCAATTTGACTTCTTTCTTTATCACTTAAGTGTTTATAGTGTCGTTTTGTGGTATAATGTACTTCGGACATGAAAATCTTCCTATCTATTTGGTTTGGCAACTTTAGTATAGCTGATTTTCATGTTTTTTTGTTTATTTTTATTTGTTGCACTTCATTTTACAACACGGGCTCCCAACATTTCTTACTAATTAATCATTTACATATTGATTAACAATATAGGCAACACCATCATGATTATGACTTTTTGTCATACAATCAGCATAACGTTTTAACTCATCTGTTGCATTTTCCATAGCTACACCAATCCCTGCCACTTTAATCATATCAATATCGTTATTATTATCTCCAATTGCCATGGTTTGACTAAGATCAATAGACAAGTAATCAGCCAATACTTCAAGAGCTGTTCCTTTATTTGCTTGTTTATGCAAAATTTCCAAATAAAATGGAGCACTTTTTACGCAATAATAGCGTTCTTTCATCGTTTCTGGCAATTGTCTAATCACATTGTCTAGAATTTCAGGTTCATCTACTATCATTGCCTTTTGATATGTTTTTTCCTCTAACTTATCTACCTGCTTAATCTCCATACTAACTAAACGGGCTTCGTATTCCGTATATTTACCTACTGGACAATTTGTTGTATACAAATACTCTTGGTCGACTACATGATAAAATGTATGCAATTCATCAGAAAAATTCTGAATATCTAATACATCATGAGCATTCAAAGCAAATTCTTTAATCGTTAACTTTCCATCTGTACTCTGGATTAACGAGCCATTATATGTAATCACATACTGATTATCCTCTACTAATTCTAGTTCTTTCAGCAAACTTTGCACACCTTTTAACGGTCTACCTGTACACAACACTATTTTAATTCCACGCTCTTTAGCATTTTGTAAAGCAGATTTCACTGCTGGAGTAATCTCATGCTGGCTATTCAACAACGTGCCATCAATATCTATTGCAATCAATTTTATCATAGAATCTCTCCTTTTTTCATGTTAGAGGATGCAAAATTTTACTGCATCAATTATTTAAAATCCGATTTGGTAACCTAACATTTCACTACTCTTATTATAACAAAAAAACACCATTCATTCCAACTGCTCGATTGGATGGTAGTATTTAAAAATTTATTTCTATACCATTTTTGAATATCACTAACTTTTAACGTTTTTCACAAAACCTTTAAAACTCTCCTGAAGAATATCACAACGACAAATCTGCTTGATACTCTAATAGCATACACTATTTTGCCCTATAAGTGCAATGATTTTTTGGAAATCATTGCACTTATATTGGCTCACACTTTGGGACATTTTCATTTTTGATTGACAACATATGCTTCTTTCATTCTTATCACGCTTTTCGTTCTCTTTATATCTTAATAATGAGTATAATAACTCTAACAATCGATGCACTCTTAGTTTAAAGTAATGCACAGAAATACGAACTAATTAATCAATACAATATACATTCTCTTTAGAAATATATGCTATCTGCACACAAAACACTTCATGATCCAAAATCGAAGCTGGAAAAAACTAAGCATTATTTGAAATAATATTTTTAGAATTGCGAAAAGTCAACATTTATAAACAAAGATTTCCCATAGTTTTTGTTATTTAGAAATTTTTCCCTCACCCTACTATTCCTTGCATAAAACCTTTTATTATCCAAAATTAGCTTTAAATCAAAGTCTACAAGATTTGATTTAAAGCTAATTCTTGATGATTATTTATCAACGAAAACGTACTATACTCTACTTTCAACACTATTCAACAAGTTGACAAACTCGGCATCTTGCAATAACTCTTTAGCAAAATAGAAACGTTTATCTCCTTTTTCTCTTCCTGTTAAAGCCTCAACAAGCATACTTGTCTGAGATAACTCAACCAATGATCCATCTTTATTCATTAATTGAATTGATGTTCTAGCTTTAGCTTGATTTGGGCGGTAGAAATCATACGGCAAATCATAGCTATTATTAAATCCTGTATAATAGGTTTTATCATAGCCTTTAGAGTGGGAGTAAGCAATCAACGCCTCGGCATCTTCTTCATGTTGAATAACAACAGATTTAAACAAGCGTCGTGTTAAATATCTTGTTGCCAAATCTTGTAAGATTGCATCTTGCTCTTGAGAAAATACGGTAAAATAGGTTGTCATAACTCCATCATCTAAACGTAAATAATCTTCTAATGTCCAGTTTTTTTCAAAAAATGGTACTAATAATGGTACTTCCAATCTATGTTGCAAATGTTTTTCCTCATAACAGTAATTAGCACGTTCGAATAGATGATGAATTAACATTTCAACAGCTCTTGACACAGGATGAAAATAAACTTGCATATACATTTGATAACGACTCACAATATAATCCTCTACCGCATGCATACCTGAATAGTCAAAACAAATACCGTCTTTATAAGGCTTAATAACACGTAAAATACGATTTAAATCAAAAGTACCATAACTTACCGCTGCAAAATAAGCATCTCGTAATAAATAATCCATTCTATCAGCATCAATCTGGCTTGAAATCATTTGTACAACTTGAGGATTATCATACTTTTTTTGGATAACTGATGCAACTTTTTCTGGAAAATCTGGAGCTACACGTTTTAGCACATCATGAATTTGTGTGTGTTTGGATAAAATAATTTGAATAGTTAAGGCCTCATGATCAGTTCCAAAGACTTTTTCAAACGTGTGCGAAAAAGGCCCATGTCCTACATCATGTAACAATGCTGCACAAAGCGTCACTAATCGTTCATTATCGTTCCAAAGTCCATCTCCTTCTTCTTGGGTACTGTACGTCCGTTGAAACTTATCACAAATACGACGAGCAATTTCATATACCCCTAATGAATGAGAAAATCTTGAATGCTCTGCTCCATGAAAAATAGAAGATGATGTGCCTAATTGTTTAATACGTCTTAGTCTTTGAAATTCTCGTGTATTAATTAAATCTAAAATTGTTTGATGTTGAACATGAATATAACCATGCACTGGGTCACGAAAAACTTTTTCTCTTGTCAATAAATATGTCATAATTCCCCTCCTTTATATCATTTTATTTGTTATCAATTTTGCATACTTTATTGGTTTCATTTTATCTTAAAATTTCACAAAAATCTAGTATCATTGCCATTTTTTTAATGTTTTTAGTCCAAAATACTATCGTTTTTTTTTATAATTTGATATACTTATGCTACTTAAAAAAGGAGGGTTTTTATGGAAAACAAATTATCACGTCGTATTTCGACTCGTGATTTAGTTCTAATTGGATTATTTTCAGCCATTATTCTTATTCAAACTTATACACCACTTGGTTATATTACTATCGGTGATGTTGCTGTTACACTTATACATATTACTGTTATTATTGCAGCTTGTATTCTAGGCACAAGATTAGGCACTCTTATTGGATTAGTTTGGGGAATAACATCTTTTATTTTCGCACTTCAAACTCCCGGATTATTAAATCCTTTATTTTACAATCCATTAATTTCTATTGTACCACGTGCTCTTGTTGGATTTTTGGCAGGGCTTATCTTTAATTTATTAGTGACTAAATGTAAAACACCTCTTTCAGCAGGTTTTGCCGCTGTTGTCGGAACATTAACAAATACTATTTTAGTATTAGGTGGATTTTACGTATTTGGCTACCAACTAATTTTTGGGGCTAATCCTGTAGCAGCTTCAGGTGGCGTAGATCCTGTATTAGCCTTTATCTTCTTCATAGCAGGACGGAACGGACTACTTGAACTAGCTGCTGCCGTTATTGTAGTCCCACTCGTTGTTATTCCACTAAAAAAATTACTAAAATAACTAGCATCAAACGCTATAAAGATAATGGATAAAAATTAGAACAAAATCAAAATGCTAAAAATCGTATCACATCTTTACCTAAACAAAGATATGATACGATTTTTAATTTGCCACACGCCCTCAATTAGCCCTACTACTCATTTTCTAACATTATACTTTTTCTTTTAAACCAGAACTTCTTTAGGCTATATTTCCAAATTTTCACATCTTATCCAGCTAACTCTTAAGGCAATTAAAAACTGAACATTATTTGACATGATATATTTAAAACTTAGAGAAACCAACATTTATAAACAAAGATTTCCCTCAGTTTTTGTGATTTGAATACTTCACGAAAAAGGGACTGAAAAAAAGTCATAAAAGTAAAAAACAGCTTATCATGACGTCATCAGAACCGTTGATTCTAAGCTGTTTTCAATTGTTCACATGTTAATCGAAAGGCTAAAATTTCAGTTTTTTCCCAGTCCCTTTGATTTACTGTTGAACTGAAGCATGTAATGCATGTTCAATGATTTCTTTTTCATGAAAAGGTACTTTTTCATCTCCAATTAATTGATATGTTTCATGACCTTTACCTGCAAAAATAATAATATCCCCCTCTTTAGAAAGCGAAATTATTTTCTCAATCGCTTTTTGTCTATCCGGCTCTTTGTACACCTGGCACGTTGAACCTACAAATGACTGGTATATATCATCTATAATACGCATTGGATCCTCATGTCCGGGATTGTCCGATGTTATCATAGCAATATCAGCATATTTTGCCACCACATCTCCCAATTCTTTTCGTCTAGTCTGCGATCTATCCCCCACTGATCCAAATAGAATAAGTAATCGCTTGTAAGTATACTGTTGTAATGTCTGTACCACATTTTCTAAACTAAACCCATTATGTGCATAATCTAAAATAGCTAAAACACCTTTTTGATTAGAAATACTCTCCATTCGTCCAGAAACTGTTGTTTTTGCCAAAAAGTGAAGTGTTTCTTGAACATTTACATCCAATAACCACGCAATTGCTATAACAACTAACGCATTATAAATGTTAAATTTCCCCGGTACAGGTAAATGCACCAGAGCATGAATAGGACTGCTATTGACTTGGAATTGCATACCAGTTTGACCTTGAGCAAAAAGATACTCAATCTGGCTAGCTTGAAAATCACTAGCGTTATCTATACTGTACGTGTATACTTTACTAGTCTTAAAATGATTAACATAAGCATCATCTTGATTCACAAGTGCTACTTTTGTCAACTCAAATAAATGTGTTTTCCAATATAAATAATTTTCAAATGTAGGATGCTCCAATTCTCCAATATGATCGTGCGCCATATTCGTAAATACTGCAATATCAAAATCAATGTGCTCTACGCGGTTCATCATTAAGCCTTGAGAGGACACTTCCATGAAACACACTTGAACACCTGCTTCTCTCATCAAATGCATTGTCTTATGCAATTCATAACTCTCAGGAGTTGTGTTTGAAGTAGAAATACTCATATTAGCATAATGAATACCATTTGTGCCAATGACACCTGCAGAAATTCCCGCTTGTGTCAAAATCTTATACAATAATGTTGTTGTTGTCGTTTTTCCTTTTGTACCTGTAACTCCAATAACTTTAAGTGAACGACTAGGATAATTGAAAAAAATATTCGACGCTTGACTTAACGCATAGCGACTATCTTTAACAATAATAAGCAATGCATCTTCTGGTACATCTACTTCTGTTTGGCTAACAAACACTCTTGAACCTAATTCGTATGCTCTTGGAATAAACGTTGCCCCATCAAGTGTACGCCCTTGTAACGCAAAAAAGATACTTTTTTCGTGAACTGTGTTTGTATTATAACTCAAGTCTTTAATCGTCATCTCTAGTAATTGTTGATTACCTATTTGTTTTATAATGTGCATATGTTGCACCAATTCATTTACATTCATCTTTAACCCTCACTTTATACTGTCATTATAGCATAAGTTAGCTATTCTGACACATTTGACCAATAATACACCTATTAATCAAAATATAAAATCGGTTTCACTATTTATATTACTCTCTACAAAAACTCCCATAATACTTTCTTTTTAAAGAATATTTATTCTTTTCTTATTTAATGATATACTACATATAAAATAAATGAAACAATGAGGTTAATAACATGTATGATGTCATTATTATAGGTGGTGGAACAAGTGGCTTAATGGCGAGTATTAGCGCGGCTAAGCATAATGCTAAAGTCTTACTTATTGAAAAAAACGCTGAATTAGGAAAAAAATTACTCCTTACTGGTGGTGGACGATGTAATGTCACAAATAATCGTCCCTCTGATGAAGTCATTAAGCATATTCCCGGTAACGGAAAATTTTTATATAGTGCGTTTTCACAATTTGATAACTACAATATTATGTCCTTTTTCCAACACCATGGTGTAGCTTTAAAAGAGGAAGATCATGGCCGTATGTTTCCCATAACCGATCGCTCTCAAACTATCCGAGATACCTTTATAGACCTTATCAAAAGATATGGAGTAACAGTTAAAACAAAAGCTACTGTCACACAAATTGAACACGAACAGAACAAAATTCTAGGGATTACATTGTCGAGTGGAGAATTTATTGCAGGAAAATCAATTATTATTGCTACTGGTGGAAAGTCAATTCCTAGAACTGGATCAACTGGAGATGGATATATTTTTGCAAAGCAAATGGGACATACAATTACTCCATTATTCCCTACGGAAGTGCCTCTAACATCGAATGAGCCATTTATTCAAGAGAAAACACTACAAGGCTTGTCTCTAAGAGAAATTGCGTTAAGTGTAGTAAACCAAAAGAAAAAAGTTATTATTACGCATCGCATGGATATGATTTTTACACATTTTGGAGTGTCTGGTCCTGCTGTACTAAGATGCTCTAGCTTTGTTCATAAAGAATTAAGTAAATATCCCATGTCTGATGTGACATTAAAACTAGACTGTTTACCAGACTACTCAACACCTCAACTGACACAACAACTCATTCAAACACAGAAAAATGACCCTCAAAAAGAAATTAAAACAGTATTAAAACAATATATTCCTGAACGATTAGTGCTATTTTTCTTGAAAAAACAGGCTATTTTACCTAATACTGCTCTTAAACAATTAAACATATCCGATTTTGAAAATCTTGCTTATCTATTAAAAGAGTGGACATTTACAGTTAATGGCTCACTACCTCTTGAAAAAAGTTTTGTCACAGGTGGTGGTATTCATCTTAAAGAAATTAATCCAAAAACTATGGAATCAAAAATTGTGCCTCATCTATTTTTCTGTGGCGAAATATTAGATATTCATGGTTATACAGGTGGTTATAACATCACCGCAGCTTTTGTCACAGGTTATATCGCAGGAAAACATGCTGCTCAGCTAAAATCTGAAATTTATACATCACTATGAAAAAGCGAATTTCCCATACAATAAAACAAAGAATTTGTATAAAAAATAGCTTTACTTCATTTAAAGCTATTTACGTAAAAAGGAACCGTTTATTTCTTCGATCCTTGTCAAATAGAGTGACATTTCCAATTTAATGGGACAAAAATGACTCAACACTTAGTATAATGTTTGAAACACGAAAAGAAAAAAGCATTTTGTGTCTAATTTTGGCTAGTGAAAAGTGTTGTCACGATAATGCTGTTACATTGATAATATTGTATTTATAATACATGAAAAAGAAAGGGTGTACAATAAATCGTGTTGGTGAACAAAAAAGTTCGCCAACACGATTATTTTTTTATAGAAAAAAGTGAAGCAAACCAGTAAACTATAAGTTGAGAGAAAATAGTAAAGAGGTGCTTCACATGGATAAGAATACCAGAAAATTATTGAAATTGGAAGAAGAATTTGAATTTCCAGAAAATTGGCTAACTCAAGACGTACAACATCATATTAAATATCATATTAT
>NZ_SPPB01000006.1 GCF_004570605.1 Granulicatella sp. WM01
GGCACGCTCACGCTACAAACCTTGACAACTGCATACCGATTCGAAAAGAAACAATTAGCCCTATTAAGAAAAAACAACTTAATATTTGCTGGAATTTTTACTTACCAACATAATTTGACGAAGAGCCGATTTTTTTCAGCTTTTTTATTATGCTTAGGCGAAAAAATTGTGTATTTAGTTGTTAGTACGTTGATAGGTGGATAATGTCCATTTGCTACTGTTTAATGAGTTAGTTATACGGGGTATATTTTAAGCTAACAAAGAAAAAATAATGATATGTAGAGAACATTTAAATGGATTGATAGACATGATAAAAAATTTAAATGTTTTGAAACAAGATGTTCTTTTTAGTGTTTATGGTATAAATTTTGGAAAATCTGTTTTCTGTGCTGTTTTTTCAATGCGACTGTTACTTACCGATTGATGAATAAACGTGAACATATTAAAGATAGTTAATGTAAGAGGATAGTAATTGGATAAAAATAATCAATTTATATAGTGTAGTAATCAGAGGGAATTATAACACCGTATGACAAAAGTCACATGGTATCATGATTTTGAACACTACACATAATGGCTCATTTAATATAATCTATACGTACCAAGTGATTGAAAAAGGAGAGATACAATGATTAGTGTTCAGCAAGCCAGTAAAAAAATTGGCAATAAAGAAATTTTGAAACCTATGACATTTACCATTCAAGAAGGAGAATGTGTTGCCTTGATTGGACAAAATGGAGCAGGGAAGACAACACTTTTGGAATGTTTAATAGGAGACAGAGCATTAAATTCAGGGTATATCAATATAAAAGGAATAAATGAAAAGACTAATCATCTAAGAAAAGATATAGCGATGCTTTTGCAAGAACAAACAGCTTTGGAATCGATTAAAGTAGGTGAATTTATTCGTTTTTTTCAACAAATTTATCAGGATTGTTTAACAACAGAAGAAATTGATCATTTGCTTAAATTTTCAGTTGAACAAAAAAATCAATACATGACGAAATTATCTGGTGGACAGTTTCGCCTGTTGTCTTTTGTAGTCACATTGATTGGTAAACCTAAAGTGTTATTATTAGATGAACCAACAGCCTTTATGGATACTTCAACGCGTTATCATTTTTGGGAAATAATCAATTTATTAAAGCAGCAAGGTGTCACAATCATTTATTCTTCACATTATATTGAAGAAGTTGAACATACAGCTGATCGTATTTTAGTATTGCATAAAGGGGAATTACTTGAAGATACGACACCTTATGCACTAAGACATCAAAAATGCGAAAAACATTTTACGATTCCTGCAAAGTATAAGTCTAGTCTTGAGCAAATAGAGCAGGTTTCTTCTATAAAAGAAAAGCACGACAATATAGAATTGATGACCAAAAATCCTCAAATTGTTTGGGATAAACTCATGGAGGCAAACTGTCCAATAGAGGATATTGAAATGACGAATAAAACATTATTAAATATTTTATTTGAACAGTCAGGAGGAAAAGAAGAACATGAAGGCACTATTTAAATTGGAATATCTTTTAATTAAACGAGATGTATTAACATTTTTGCTCTCTATCGGAATGCCTGTTCTATTTTTTCTTTTGTTTTCATCTTTTATGGTGTTTCAAGATAAAGAGCTAGAAAGAGTAGTGATTAGAAACTATTTGGTAACGATGACCGGATTTAGTATGAGTGGTTTTGCGGTATTTACGTTACCTAACATGTTGAAATTAGACGAGAAAAACAAGTGGATAATACACATTAAACATTTGCCAATAGCGTTATTTTCTTATTATACGGTTAAAATATGCCGTGTCCTAATTGGATATTTATTATCTATTATTGTTTGCTTTAGTGTCGGTATTTTTATGAAAAATATTGTATTTACACCTTTTGAACTAATATCAACAGTATGTTTATTGTTGATGACAGGTATGGTTTATATTGCTGTAGGAATAGCTTTAAATTGTTTACGTTCATTTCAATTAGTTAGTGTTGTAGGGAATATCGTTTATTTTGTATTGGCTATTTTCGGAGGTTCATGGATTCCGGTAAGCCAATTTCCAGAATGGATGCAGCAAGTTGCAAAGTTTGTCCCTACGTATTATACGAATAATCTTGTAATAGAATTTTTGAATGATAAAGCACTTAATGTGACTGCCTTGGTTGTTACTTTTTTATATACAATAGGATGTTTAAGTTTTGCTTATGTGATTCAAAAAAGGCGTGAAGTAAAATAAATGTTAGATAATGTGTTATAATGGAATATAAAATTATGGAAAGATATTTTAGAGTAGGAAACATTTAACATAGAATATAAATTAGTGTGATATGAATTGAAAATAATACTGGACACAAGTATTTAAAATAAAATAGAGTAAATATTTTAAAGCCTTTTATCTTCGTTTAAATGTTGTTCAATTTCATAGAAAAGAGGATTATATGTTAAAACAAATAAAATTGAATTTACCCTATTATATAGGTTTAATTTATACAATTATCCCTTTTTTGACAAGTTATCACGAAAACTATTTTATTTTGGTTGCAGTGGCAACGATTCTTTTTATTATAGCCTATCTTTGTGTAGTTCATATCCATCACCATGTCTGTGAGTTAATCTGTTGGATATATATACTAGTCTATATTGTCACATACTCCATTTGTTTGGATTTAAGTATGTCAATGTTTCTGTTTTTTCAGACCAATTTGTTGACATTTCGTTTTCCAGACGAGTCTTATACATCTTTGAAGTGGATAAGTATTTATGGTGAGTTATTTTTCATTCATTTATATGCATTTATCCATTCTAGTACATTTGATTGGTTTGTTGTCCTGATTTGTCATATTTTTGCTATAGGGCTGGCTATCGTGTTAAAAATATTTATGGCATCAGAAAAACGTCGAAAAGAAAAAATGGAATCAATTCGTTTACTGTTTCTTGAAAATGAACGTAATCGTATTGGGCGAGATTTACATGATACATTGGGGCATGTTTTTGCTATGTTAAGTGTAAAGAGTGAACTCTCTTTAGTGTTGTTAAGTCAAAAAGATGATGTAAAATTAAAAAAAGAGTTAGAAGATATCATGTATATATCACGTTCTTCAATGAAAAATGTGCGAGATATTATTCAACAGTCATATCAAAGTAATCTATATGATGAATTAAGCATTTTAAAAAATATTTTAGAAGATTCCTCAATAGGTGTAGTCATTGAAGGTGAACATGTCATTGAGCGCATACCAAAAGATTATCGCGATATGTTGAGTATGGTGTTAAGAGAGCTTGGAACCAATGTCTTAAAACATGCTCAAGCAACAAAGTGTTCTATCCGTTTTTTGATTGATCAACAAGATATGATTATTGAAATGGAAGATAATGGAATAGGATTTTCCTCTTTAACAGGAGAGGAGTTACATACCGTTAAAGATAGAATGGTCATTTTAAAAGGGAGTGCAACGATTATATCACTAAAAAATCCTACACTTGTTCAATTACGCTTTCTAATGGAGGAGGATAAAGAATGAATATTTTAGTTGCTGAAGATCAAGGCATGTTGTGTGATGCACTCAAACAATTGCTGTTATTTCAAGATAATGTGGAAGTTGTTTATACAGCTAAAAATGGACAAGAAGCGATTGAAGTTTGTCAGCATCAAGCGATTGTTGTAGCTATTCTCGATGTTGAAATGCCTGAAAAAACAGGATTAGATGTGTTAGAATGGATAAGAAAAAATCAGTTGCCTATAAAAGTTATCATGGTAACAACATTTAAACGTAAAGGCTATTTTGAACGTGCTATTCGTTTTGATGTTGATGCTTACGTGTTAAAAGAACGTAGTATTTCTGATTTAATGAAAACAATTGAGAAAGTATTGGCTAATCAAAAAGAATATTCACCAGAATTAATGGAACGCATGGTTTTAAATTATAATGTATTGACACAACAAGAATGTGCATTACTCATAGAAGTTGCTTTAGGCTTATCCAATCATGAAATTGCTGCCAAAATGCATTTGTCAAATGGAACGATTAGAAATTACATTTCTGCTATTTTATTAAAACTAAATGCTAAAAATAGAACAGAAGCTGTTCGTATTGCTAAAGAAAACGAATGGATTTAACAAATCAAAAAACAGTGTGAACGCTTTTGTTTGTCACGCTGTTTTTATGTTAATCAAATTTTTATTAAAGTCTTTCATTTGTATTTGGAATATTTAGACTTTCTATACATAGAAACTAATATTTAGGAATTGATAAATAAATAAGAAAATAAATCGTTTTTGGTGTGTCATTTATTAAAATTATGTTATAATAAATAAGACTATGATGAGGTGCAAAGAGATGAAACAAGATAAATTAGTATTTGATACAGTAATCGTACCATTTTTGGTCAGTCTAGCTATTTTATCAGTGTTACTCATTATTTCAGTTGTGAGTGAATCTGTAACTATAGTGGATTATTCTAAAGAAAAAGTAGAACAAATGCGTTAATAAAGGAGATATATATGTCGTTTTCAAAAGTAGTTTTTATTAAAGGATTAAATAAATCATTTACAATCAGCCCGAAATGTAAAAAATATACATTACGTGATAATGGATTTGAAGAGACTAAAGCTGGCTCATTTCAATTAGTACGATACTTAGATGCCATAGGAAGTGCTAAAAAAAATTGTCGTCTTAAAGTGAGTGTATCTAAAGATTTAACAGAATTAAAGATATCCACAACCACTGCAAATGGATTAACTGCCATTGATTTATATAAAATGACAAATAATGAATTAATTATTGAAAAATTTGAATTTACTTTAGATGGCTTAGTTGATAGAGATGTGTTAGTAGAAGTAAGTGAATAATTCATAAATAGACGCATATAAAATCAATAATCCATTGGTTTTATATGCGTTTATATTAGTATAAACGCATAACACCACATTAAATTAACTACGATTGATATGACTAAAATTCAGATGAAAGAGGAAGATAAATGCCGACTAAACACGATATGATTATACAATATATAGATAGCTTATCTGTAGGGGAAAAAGTATCCGTTCGCTCAATTGCAAAAAACATGCGAATGAGTGAGGGGACAGCTTACAGAGCAATTAAAGATGCTGAAAGCTTAGGATTAGTGTCGACTATTGATCGAGTGGGAACCATTCGCATTGAAAAAAAACAATCTAAAAGTTTTGAAAGTTTGACTTATGAAGCAGTCGAAAAAATTGTTGAAGGAACTGTGTTAGGTGGAAAAAAAGGCTTGATGAAGCACTTAAATAAATTTGTCATTGGTGCCATGCAAGAAGATGCGATGTTAAGATATATTATGCCTGATTCGTTGATGATTGTTGGCAATCGCATCAGTGTTCAACGTTTAGCATTAGAAAGCGGAGCTGCTGTTCTTATTACAGGAGGATTTGAAACAACCCCAGAGATTATTGACTTAGCAAATGAGGTGGATTTGCCTATTATCACAACATCATACGATACGTTCACCGTAGCCACTTTGATTAACCGAGCTATGTCTGATCATCTTATTAAAAAAGAAATTGTGCTAGTAGAAACCATTTATACACCTTTAGAAAAGACAGCATATTTAACAGTTGAAGATACTGTTGCAAAGTATCGTGAACTAAGCCAAGAAACAGATCATGCGCGTTTTCCAGTTGTAAACATGCAAGGACGTCTAGTTGGAATTGTAACATCAAAGGATATTATTCGTCGAATAGACGATTATGCTATAGAGAAAGTGATGACAAAAACACCTGTTGTGGCTAAGACGCACATGAGTATTGCTAGTGTGTCACACATGATGATCTGGGATGGCTTAGATGTTTTACCAGTTGTTGAAGATAATATGCAGTTAATAGGAATTATCTCAAGACATGATGTGATGAAAGCAATTCAACTATCACAAAGACAGCCGCAAATTGGAAATACGATTGAAGATCAAATTGTTTCCAGTATAAAAAATATAGATACAGGAGATAATACGAATTATAAGAATTATATTTTTCAAGTTGAACCACAAATGTTAAACAGTGTAGGGACACTATCTTATGGAGTATTGGCTGAAGTTATCGCAGAAACTTCCCAACGTATGACGTATGAAATTTACAAGCAAGGTGCTATTTTAGAACACTTGCAGCTGCATTATTTTAAATTAATTCAAAATGATAATAAATTAAATATTATTTGTGAAGATTTAGATGCCAATCGTCGTGCCGTGAAAGTAGATGTATCTGTATACAATGACAATCGTTTAATGGCAAAAGCCTTAGTTTCTTATCAAATTGCATAAACATTTGAGTAAATTGACGTATATTATAAATAGAAGTAGGACATAAAAAGAATGACAGTTTTTAAACACATTATTGAGAAAATTCAACACTATTCAACCATTATTATTCATAGACACGTTAAACCGGATCCTGATGCTTTAGGAACCCAATTAGGATTGGCACAACTCATTAGAGAGAATTTTAAAAAAGATGTGTATTGTGTAGGGAGTCAACTTGATGAATTATCGTTTATTGGGAGAATGGACACAATTTCAGATGATATGTATCAGCAGGCGTTGGTGATTATTGTGGATACTGCTAATGCACCAAGAATAGATGATAGCCGTTATCAATTAGGTCAATTTATTATCAAAATTGATCATCACCCAGAAGTTGATAACTATGCTCAACTTCAGTATGTGGATACGAGTGCTAGTAGTACAAGTGAAATTATTGTGGCATTTGCTAAAGAAATGTCTTTAACCATTTCTGATGATACAGCCCGTTTGTTATATATTGGCATTGTTGGGGATACTGGTCGATTTTTATATGAAAATGCCACTCCTAAAACAATGGCAATCATTGCATTTTTACGCCAGTTTAAATTTTCGGCATCAAAAATCCACTATCAAATGATTACAAAACCACTACATATTGCAAAACTAAATGGATATTTATTACAACATTTAGAAATCACTCCACAAGGTGTCGCATATAGTATTATATCGCAAGACATTTTAAAAAAATTCGCTGCCATAGATGAGCACACTTCCTCATTAGTAGCTCAACCAGGAACAGTTGAAGGTGTTATTTGCTGGGGAATTTTTGTAGAACAACCTAGTGGTATATATCGTTGTCGACTGCGTTCGAAAGGCCCAGCTATTCATCATATTGCCAAACAACATGATGGTGGTGGACATCCAATGGCTAGTGGTGCAAATGCTAAAGATTTGAATGAAGTCCATTGTATTATTAATGAGCTAAATCAAGTGGCTACACAATATATTGCTAAAGGAGTCATACATGAGTGAAACAGTAACCCCAATGATGAAACAGTACTTCTCAATTAAGGAAAACTATAAAGACTGTTTGTTATTTTATAGACTAGGTGATTTTTATGAATTATTTTATGAAGATGCTAAAATCGCTTCAGAAGTTTTGGAAATTACACTAACTAGTCGGAATAAAAATTCAGCACATGCTGTACCAATGTGTGGAGTGCCACATCACTCCAGTTCAGAGTATATTAAGACGTTGGTTGATAAAGGCTACAAAATAGCGATTTGTGAACAATTAGAAGATGCAAAAATGACTAAAGGTATGGTTAAGCGAGATGTTGTGCAAGTAATTACACCTGGGACGGCATTAGAAGGTAAAAATCGTGATGATAGAGAAAATCACTATTTAGCAGTAGTTTACTATGAGAATGATTATATTTTAGCTTATGTAGATGTTATGACTGGTGAGATGAAAGTGACCACTATTTCTGATGAAGACACACTTATTACTGAATTGAGTAGTATAGATGTACATGAACTTGTGTATCATACCCCTTTACCAGATTTGTTAGTAAAACGATTAAATCAGCAATTTTCTTATGTGTTTTCGCAACAGGGAAAATTTGAGGATACATCATCTTTAGCTAATTTGGTGAATAATGTTTGTGATGATTTACAATTAAAAGCTGTTCAACTACTGTTATCTTATATTTTAAGAACGCAAAAACGAGAATTAATTCATCTACAAGCTGTACAAGTCTATGAAGTCAATCATTATTTGAAGCTAGACTATAATGCTAAGTACAATTTAGAATTGACCGAAGCAACACGAACAAAAGCAAAAAAAGGTAGTTTATTGTGGCTATTAGATAAGACAAAGACTGCTATGGGAGGACGCTTATTACGTTCGTGGTTAGAAAAACCGTTGATTTCACCTAAAGCTATTGCCAAGCGACATCAAAAAGTTGAAAATTTTATGCATCATTATTTTGAGCGTTTGGATTTAGTACAAGGATTAAAATCTGTTTATGATTTGGAACGTTTGGTTGCTCGTGTGTCGTTTGGAAGTGCCAATGCACGAGATTTAATTCACTTGAAAGAATCATTGCTTCAAGTGCCATTGCTTAAAAACTTGCTAAGTATGATGAATGTGAATGGTGAATGGGACGATAATTTAGAAAATATGCCTGAATTAAATGAAATTGTTTATTTAATTCATCAATCCATTGATGAAAATGCGCCTATTAACTTGAGCGAAGGGGGCATTATAAAAACTGGATACCACGATACATTAGATAAATATCGTCACGCTATGACGAATGGGAAACAATGGATTGCAGAACTCCAACAAAAAGAGCGTGAAAAAACAGGAATTAAAACCTTGAAAATAGGTTATAATCGAGTATTTGGGTACTATATTGAGATTACTAAAGGACAGCTTCATTTATTGGAAGAGGGGCAGTATGAACGTAAACAAACTTTGACGAATGCAGAACGTTTTATTACGCCAGAATTAAAAGAGCAAGAGCGATTGATTTTAGAAGCCGAAGAAAAATCAACACAACTTGAATACGAATTATTTGTGGCTGTTAGAGAAAATATAAAAACATATAGTCGTGAATTACAAAAATTGGCTAAACAAGTAGCAAGTTTAGATGTTTTACAATCATTTGCACAGGTCAGTGAAGACTATCATTATGTTAAACCTGAATTAAATGAACATAATACAGATATTCAGATTGAATATGGGCGGCATCCAGTTGTAGAACATATTATTGGTAATGATAAGTATGTCGCTAATGATTTGCGTATGTTAGGAAATAATCGCTTAATTTTAATTACTGGACCAAATATGTCTGGAAAAAGCACCTATATGCGTCAAGTTGCTCTTAGTGTTATTATGTGTCAAATGGGATGTTTTGTACCTGCAAATAAAGCGAAATTACCTGTGTTTGATCGTATTTTTACACGAATTGGAGCAGCTGATGATTTGATTTCAGGACAAAGTACATTTATGGTAGAAATGTTGGAAACCAATCAAGCATTAAGACACGCTACAGATAAAAGTTTACTGTTATTTGATGAAATTGGACGTGGAACGGCAACGTATGACGGTATGGCTTTAGCTGAGGCAATTTTAAGATATGTTCATAAACACGTTAAAGCAAAAGCGTTGTTTTCAACACATTATCATGAATTGACACGCTTAGATGAAGAATTAAATGGTATGAAAAACGTGCATGTTGGAGCTGTTGAACAAGAGGGGCAACTAATTTTCTTACATCAAATTCAAGAGGGGCCTGCCGATAAAAGTTATGGTTTGCATGTGGCACAATTAGCTGGATTGCCTAAAAGTTTAATTGATGAAGCCGGATATATTTTGAAAAATCTTGAAAGTGGAAAACATGTGACTAAAGAATTACATGCTAATGCTGAACAACTTAGTTTATTTGATGAAGAGATAGTGCCTACATCAAACCATGTGCCAAATAATCACATGCTAGCTAATCATTCAAAATTATCAGAAACCTTGACACATGAAAGCATGCAATCTTATACAGAGTTGCTTACTCAAATAAAAGAGATTGATATTAATCATTTAACACCTTTTGAGGTAACACAAAAATTATATGCGTTACAACAGCGCTACAAATAGCATAACATTTAGTGTATTAAAATTGATATGAGATAATGTGTTATGTTTAATATAGCATGTTGCTCTTTGGGGAGAAATGCTATTATCATAAAAAATCGTGTTGGTGAATTTTTCATTCACCAACACGACTTTTTTGTATTTGGATAAATAGCTATTCACTAATGTGTTGTTTAGTAGAAAGAGCTAAGGTATGCACTTTTTTCAAAATAATGCTAATGATTAAGAATATTAGTGCCGTAAAACTATACATCCCTGATATTGTGACATCAAATAGTGTAGCAAGCATAACACTTGTTGCACTCGTCAAAATTGACACACCAAAGCCATATAGAATTAATTGTTTATAAGATTTAGACCAAGCAAGTGAGATTAAACTTGGACTAATAAATAAACTAATAACCGTAATAGATCCTACTGTATCAAAAGCAATAACACTTGTTAGGGACACGAGTGTGGTTAAACATAATTGTAAAAATTTGATTGGTATACCAACTAATTTAGCATGGGTAGCATCAAATAAAAAGATGCGTAGACGTTGATACATAAAGTATATAAAACCGACATTAATCAAGCACATAATTACAACTTTGACAAGTGAATATGGAACATCTAATCCTAAAAATTGAACACGATTTAATGTTGCAAAAATAATTTCTCCCATGAGTACCATGTCAATATCCAAATGGACATTTCTAGCAAACATTGAAATTAAAATAACAGCAATAGAAAACAGTAATGGAAAAATCATTCCTGTAGCTGTATCGTGATTGATTTTTGGAGATTTTAGTAATGTATTAATTAATGATACTGTAATGACACCAAAAATAGTGGCTCCTATAATTAACAATGGTGAGTCTAAACTGTTACTAATAAAAAATCCTAAAACAATCCCTAGTAACACCGAATGAGCTAAAGCATCGGCAATCATAGACTGGTTTTTTATGACTAAAATACTCCCAATGCTACTACATGCCATAGCTAGAAAAGATAAAATAAGAATTAATTCAAACATTATGCTTTCCCTCCTTTTCCGCTACTTTGTTTAAGTTTAACAAGAAATGAAGTTATCGCAATTAAACTCATAACAACAATTATTGCTGGACCAGTAGACAAGTCTGATACGATAGAACTTGTATATGTTCCAACAAAAGCAGAGATGACACCGGTACATACTGAAATGATTAATGCTTTATGGTAATGTTTGCTCCATAAAATTCCTGTAATAGCTGGAGCGATTAAGAAACTACTTATCAAAATAGCTCCTACAACTTTCAAACCTATTGCAATTAGAGAAATCATCATAAATGTAGTTAAATGATTTAAAAATTTAATAGGCACTCCATTAATAAAAGCAAATGTACGATCAAATATGAATAGTTTATAGCGTTGATAAAATACTAAAAATAAGATAATACATAAACTAGACACAGTAAGAATAAGTGTCACATCATCTGCTTGAATAAAAGCAGCTTGACCAAATAAGTATTTTTGTAGCCCGGCTTGAGTAGCTTTTGAAAAGGCTTCATGCCCTTGTATAAAGTTCTTAAGCACCATTCCTAACCCAAAGAAAGATGAGGAAACAAGTGCTAGAGCATTCACGTAGGAGTGTTTACTGTGATTTTTTATAAAATGAACAGTGTAATAGGATACATAGCCAGAAAACATGGCACCTAGCATTAATAGCAATGGATTACGACTTTGAAAAATCATAAATGAAAAGATAACACCAGGATAAGAGGCATGTCCTAAAGTATCCCCGATTAAACTTTGCTTAGTCAAGACACTGAGTGTTCCAATCATGCTTGTAGCGATGGCAAGGACCGTTGTTCCAATCACTACTGTTAGAAAGGAATAATCAAATAAAATTGAGACCATCATTAGTTTGCTCCTTTACCTGAAGAAATATCCATAAAAGAAGTGCCTGATTGTTGGTATGCTTGTTGATAAACCTCTTGTGTAAAGGCAACATCTCTTGGTCCTTGTGCAATAGCTGTTTGATTGAGCCAAACAACATAATCGAAATATTTTGTGACAGTATGTAAATCATGATGAATAACAAGAGATGTTTTTCCTTGTTCTTGAAACTCTTTTAATGTATCCATAATAATTTGTTCAGTTCTAATATCCACACTAGCAAGTGGTTCGTCCATAATATATAACTCAGCATTTTGTGCAATAGCTCGTGCAATAAATACACGTTGTTTTTGTCCACCAGACAATTCTGTAATGTGACGATTTTTTAAATCTGCTAGTCCCATTTTTTCTAATGCAGCTAAGGCAAACTGTTTATCTTCTTTACTTGGTCGCCTTAAGAGTCCCTTTGTATATGTAAAACGTCCCATTAAAACAATATCGAAAATAGTGGTTGGAAATTGTGTATTGACTTGTGATGCTTGTGGAACGTATGCAATTTTTTGTTGCACATCAGGGTGATTGGGTGTGTACTCATTAAAGAGTGTGATTTGTCCTTCAGCAATTCTTTCAATACCTAATATTGCTTTAATTAAAGTAGATTTTCCAGCTCCGTTTGGGCCTAAAACAGCAGTTCTACTGCCTAATGGGATACTAACATTAGTATGTTGTAGAGCATGAACAGCTCCATAAGTGACCATAAGGTCTTTAACTTCAATAATATTCATATATTATCTCCCTTTCAAGTAATGATATTTAGTTGGTGCATAGTGTGTCACAAAAATTATCCAAAAATAGTAATGATTGTAGACAATATAATATTGTTTAGTTTTAGAATTAGGATGGAACTTTGAATAATGTGTGACATTTTCAAACAAGTTACACTATCAAAAATTACATTTTTGATAGTGTAACAGTTTGTTGCACATATTTCATCTCATGAACACCGTTGTTCATGACAATAGTATATCCCAAAATACAGTTTATATTATTATTTTAAATACTTAACAATTAATGATACATTATGTTTATACATATCAATGTAAGTATCTCCGTCTTCGCCAGCAGGGGCTAATGAGTCAGAAAATAATTCTTTTCCTTCCCCAGTAACAACCGTTACTTGTCCACCTTTAGCTTCTACGGCCTCTTTTAGTTTTTGCATACGCTCTGGATTAGTTGTTGATTCAGAGAAAATAGCTTTGATTTTTTTATCCACAATTAAGTTAGCTGTTTCAATCATTGCGGCATTTGCAACTTCTGATGCTGTACTAATTCCTTGAGGAGCATGAACTGTTAAATTGTATGATTTAGCAAAATAGTTGAATGCATCGTGAGGTGTGACTAAATACCGACTACCTTCAGGAATTTGAGAAAGTTGTTCTTTATTCCATGCATCTAATTCATCTAGTTGAGCTAAATATTTTTTTGTGTTTTGCTGAATAGTTTCTTTATGTTCAGGTAGCAATTTTTGCAATTCCTCTGACATTGTACTTGTTGCAAGTTTATATAGCTTAATATTGAACCAAAAATGTGGGTCAACAACTTCTTCCTCATCTTGCATAAATGTACCTAAATCATCTTTAGAAAAATCTTTTGTGACAGCAACGCCAGTTTTTTCTAATACTTCAACCATTTTTCCTTCGAAATGTAAGCCATGGTAAAATACAAAGTCTGCTTTTTTCAGTTTATCTAAATCACTTGCTTTAGCTGTATATAAATGCGGATCTTCTCCGGCTGGAATGATTAATTCAGTGTCAATTAAATCTCCTGCTAATTGTTTTGCCATGTCTTTTAAAAATGACGTTGTTACTGTAACAGTTTTTTTGGACGATGTTTGTCCTGTGGGTGTAGCATTGTTTTGGCAACCTGCCAATAGAAAGAATAAAATCGTGAAAAGCGATAAAATCTTCTTCATATAAATCTCCTTTAAACTAAAAATTAATGTAAGTTAACTTACTAGCTAATGATAATTAATTTAATAAAAATAGTCAAGTATAAAACAAAAAAATAGTTTAAAATTTTAATTGACGAAAGACCCGAAGTGAACTAAAATAAAGGTACAATACTATATAATAGGAGGGATAATATGTCTCCGAGTAAAGAGGATTATTTAAAATGCATTTACGAGCTAGGAAAGCAGCAAGCTAAAGTGAGCAATAAGCTGATTGCACATGATATGGATGTATCTGCCCCAGCAACAACTGGAATGATAAAAAAGTTATTGGCAGAACGTTTGATTGAAAAAAATGTGCAAAAAGGATATGTTGTGACTGCATTAGGTTTGCAAAAAGTATCTCAGGTTATTCGAAAGCACCGTTTGATTGAAGTGTTTCTGATTCAACAATTAGGCTACTCATTAACAGAGGTTCATAATGAGGCAGAAATATTAGAGCATAGTGTGTCTAATCATTTCATTAACCAATTAGATAAATTATTAGGGTATCCTAAAACATGTCCTCACGGTGGAAAAATTCCTAGAGAAGATGAAGTACTGAAAGAAGATCATCTTCCACTAAATAAAGTTGAACCAGGTTATTATTATATTAGACGCTTACATTATAGCCAAGAATTAGTAGAATTTTTAGATGCATACAATATTACTACCGGAAGCAAAATTGAAGTGATTGAGCATAATGATTTTGCAAAAATGACAACGCTTATATTTGAAGATAAACGCTACGATTTTAGTGATGTAGTATGTTCAAAAATTTTTGTAGAAACTATATAGACGACAGGAGAGAATATTATGAATTGGGAAAATGTGTATCACGAATGGAAAAACTTTGAGAATTTAGATAAAACTGTTAAAGAAAGTTTAGATAACTATACTCATAAACAAATTGAAGATGCTTTTTATGAACCATTAAGTTTTGGAACTGCTGGAATGAGAGGACAATTAGGGGCAGGCATTAATCGTATGAATATTTATACAGTAAGACAAGCAACTAAAGGATTAGCCTTGTTTATGGAAAGTGTAGGTGAGGAGGCTAAACAAAAAGGTGTGGCAATTGCTTATGATTCAAGACATCAATCTGCTGAATTTGCACTTGAAGCTGCTAAAGTTTTAGGTGTACATGGCATCCCAAGTTACCTATGCCAAGAATTACGTCCAACCCCAGAATTATCGTTTGCTGTTCGTCATTTTCAAACATTTGCGGGTATTATGATTACAGCTAGTCACAATCCTGCTGAGTATAATGGATATAAAGTTTACGGAAGTGATGGTGGGCAGATGCCACCTCAAGATGCGGATGCTTTAACGACATTTATTCGTTCAATAGATAGTCCATTGACAATTGATGTATTAACTCAAACAGAATTAGAGGAGAAAGGTTTACTGCATTTACAAGGTGAGCAGCTAGATAAGGCATATTTGGATCTTGTCAAAACAGTTACTGTAAACCCTGCCTTAGTAAAAGAAATGGCAAAAGAAATGACATTAGTATTCACGCCGTTGCATGGAGCAGGCAAAGAGTTGGGAGAGAAAGCGTTAAAACAAGCTGGATTTGAGTCTGTTTATTTAGTTAAAGAGCAAGCTATACCTGATGGGAACTTCTCAACAGTTGCTCTTCCAAATCCAGAAGATCCAAAGGCGTTTGAATATGCGATTGCTCTTGGTAAAGAAACATCGGCAGATGTGTTGATTGCTACAGACCCAGATGCTGATCGTCTAGGTGCTGCAGTAAAAATGTCAAATGGAGAATATCGAGTGATTACAGGGAATCAAATTGCTTCTTTGATGTTAGATTATTTGCTAAATGCACACATACAAGCAGGAACATTGCCTAAAAATGGTGCCGTTGCTAAATCTATTGTATCTAGTGAGTTGCCAAGTAAAATTGCTGCACATTATCAAGTTGAAATGGTTAATGTGTTGACTGGATTTAAGTTTATTGCGGATAAAATTAAACAATATGAATCAGATTTATCTAAGACATTTTTATTTGGTTTTGAGGAAAGTTATGGTTATTTAGTTAAACCATTTGTTAGAGATAAAGATGCTATTCAAGCCTTAGTATTATTAGCTGAAGTGGCTGCTTATTATAAGAAAAAAGGACAGACTCTTTATGATGGGTTACAAGCAATTTATGAAAAATATGGTTATTTCTTAGAGGAAACAATTTCAGTTACACTATCTGGAATTGAAGGAGTAGCAAAAATTCAGTCTTTAATGGCTAAGTTTAGAAAAGAGCAATTAAAAACATTTGGACAGATTGATGTGTCTATGACACAAGATTTCAAAAACTCTAAATCTATTCATCAAAATGGGCAAGAAACATCCTTAGATATGCCAAGTGCAGATGTATTGAAATACATATTACAAGATGGCAGTTGGGTGGCTATTCGTCCAAGTGGAACAGAGCCAAAAATTAAATTCTATATTGGAGTGTGTGCAACTACTCAAGAAGAAGCACAGGAAAAATTACGTGCAATTCAAGTTAGTATTGATGAATTACTTGAGGCGTAGGTCTTTGACACATTAAGTTGATGAAAAAGATTTGTTTCACTTAGTGATATGAAAATAATCGTGTTGGCGAACTCTTTTTGTTTGCCAACACGATTTTATTGTACGTTTAATATTTTGCCATTATCAAATAGAATGGTATTAACAGTTTGATAGATAATGCTATTCTGTTATAATGAGATAAGGTGTTTTAGTCTTGGTTGCTATTTAGAGATGATGAGCAGTATGCAATCTTTGGAAAAGGTAACGTTTATAATAGCTTTGTTGATGCATAATGATAATCCAATGGCTGAAGGAAAATAAGTGATTTAAAAAGTTGTCAATCTATTAAATTTAAAACCAAGAAAAAGATTAGAATAGTTGACTTTTGATGGAGTGCACTGGAATAAAAAATCAACATTATAAATAGAATGGTGGATATGATGAAGTGTTTTTGAATTGTTCACTCCATAGTGTCAGCATGCCCTTAATGTCAATTGTTTTTGAAAAACAACATGAAAAAATACAAACATTAGAATAGAGTAGTTTGTGTTTATTAAAATAAGAAAATTTACAAAATGAACTTGATAACGCAGACAATCCATTGGTGATTTCCCCCAAATTAATGTTATGTCCATTCAAGAATGTTTTATTTGGGCAGCATTAAATAATGGGAAAATAGGTTTTTATTAGCAAGAATGTATTTTATGGGAAACCAATTTTACGTTGTGCATGTTTTTAAGTAGTGCTATCATATGAATAGAGGTATGTTTGCGTATTTAAGATTAAGATATTTTTATTTTGTAAGAGCTATCTAAAAATAGGCTGGATAAAAAATATGGTTAAAGAATAGTGAAGATTAGGGATATTTTTAGTGTAAATTCATGTAAATTTAATGCTGAGTGAGTTTATGTAAGAAAAAAATAGAAATTATAAAGAATCTGTGGTAATATGAATTGAGTTTAAATTTTGAATGTCAAAACATGAACATGAAATTTAAAGGAGGAATACTAATGTCAGTAAGAATGACAACTCAAGACGGATATATTGATTTAACGAATGATGTTATTGCAACTGTCGTAGGAACAGCTGTTACAGATAATTACGGTGTTGTTGGAATGGCAAGTAAAAATCAAATTAAAGATAATTTGAATGTGATTTTAAAAAAAGAAAATTATTCACGTGGTGTAATTGTGACACAAAAAGGTGATCATATCGTTGTAGATGTGTATATTTTTGTTAATTATGGGACTAAAGTGTCTGAAATTTGTAGAAATGTGCAGTCACGAGTAAGTTATGACTTGAAACATTTCTTAAATATTCAAGTAGACGCTGTAAATGTGTATGTGCAAGGCGTACGTGTGGTAGAAGAGTAGTGGGAGGAATTTAAACCGTGGAAATGAAACAGTTACAAGCACAAGCATTTAAAGAGATGGTTCAAGTAGGTGCAGAGAGATTAGATGAACATGCGGAATTAGTGAACTCTTTAAATGTCTTTCCTGTTCCAGATGGCGATACAGGGACAAATATGAATATGTCTTTTACGTCTGGAGCACAACGTGTGAGTCAATCAGAAGCAACTAAAGTAGGTGAGTTAGCAAATGATTTAGCTAAAGGATTACTTATGGGAGCACGTGGGAATTCTGGTGTTATTTTATCGCAATTATTTAGAGGATTTTCAAAAGCAGTTGAAGCATTTGATGTGTTAGATGCCAAGCAATTTGCACAAGGTTTTACGCATGGTGTAGAAGTAGCATATAAAGCGGTTATGAAGCCAGTAGAAGGTACTATTTTAACTGTGGCACGTGAGGCTGCACAAGCAGGAGAAAAGAAAGCAGTAGAAACAGATAATATTATTGATGTAATGCGTGCAATCGTTAATGGAGCACGTGTAGCATTAGATAAAACACCAGATTTATTGCCTGTATTAAAAGAAGTTGGTGTAGTAGATAGTGGTGGACAAGGGTTGTTATTTGTGTATGAAGGCTTTTTAGAATCATTGACTGGCGAAAAAATGCCAACAAGTTTTGGAAAAGGTGTTAGTGCTGATTTAGCAGCAGTTGCTCATCATGAGAATTTTGCTAATGCAGCACATTCAGTTGAAACAGGAGATATTACATTTGGTTATTGTACAGAAATTATGGTTAAAATAGGAGATGGCCAAACTGTAACAGATGAGTTTGATTACGAAACTTTCCGCCAATACTTAGATGGATTGGGAGATTCATTATTAGTAGTTGCTGATGATGAAATTGTAAAAGTTCACGTGCATACAGAGCGTCCTGGAGAAGTGATGAACTATGGACAAAAATTTGGATCTTTAATGAAAATTAAAGTAGATAATATGCGTTTGCAACATGAAGATGTTTTACAAAACAAAGTAGCAGCTGAAAAAAAAGAGCCTAAAAAAGAATTTGGTATTATTGCTATTGCAGCAGGTGAAGGTGTACAAACACTATTTAAAAATCTAGGTGTTAGTGTGATTATTAACGGTGGACAAACGATGAATCCAAGTACGGAAGATATTTTAAATGCTATAGACGAAGCAAATGCTAAGCAAGTGATTATTTTGCCGAATAATAAAAATATTCAAATGGCTGCTGAACAAGCAGCACAAGTAAGTCCAGTGCCTGCTGTTGTTGTACCAAGTAAAACTATTCCACAAGGTATGGCAAGTTTATTGGCATTTAATGAATTGGCAAGTTTACAAGATAATCATGCTAGTATGACGAGTGCTTTAAATTATGTCACAAGTGGACAAATTACAATAGCCGTTAGAGATACTCAAATTGACGGTATAAACATTAAAAACAATGATTATATGGGCATTGTTGAAGGGAAAATCACATTATCTACCGAAGATAAAATGGATGCATTGGCACAAACTTTAGCATGTATGATTCATGAAGATACTGAAATTGTGACTATTTTAGTTGGTGAAGATGCAAGTGTAGAAGATACAGAAGCACTTGTTGAACGTCTACAAAGTGATTATGCAGATATTGAATTTGATATTCAAAATGGGCAACAACCTGTATACCATTACTTACTTTCTGTTGAATAGACTAATCAATTAAAGTGTGAAAATCAAGCATATAGTGAATTGTCTAAGCAGAAAAAAGAATGTAAAAAGTTGAAAATAGTAAAAACTGTATAATATCTTCACTTAAATATGTTGATATTATGCAGTTTTTCAGCTTGTTATGTAAATCTGTGTCTTGCAATGGTATAATTGAGTGATAAAGGAGTGATATGATGAAGTCATTACAAGATTCTGTCGCCAATTTGAAAATGGTAGGGGCTAAACGTTTGGAGAGTTTACATGAATTAGGAATTGACACTATTTTTGATTTATTCATGCATTTTCCTTTTAGATATGATGATATTCAGATAAGACAAATATCAGAAATTATTGATCAAGATAAAGTAACTATAAAAGGTATTGTTGTCACCGAACCTGTAGTATCGTTTTATGGAGCTAGAAAAAATCGTTTACGTTTTAAATTAGCTATTGAGCATGAGATTATTACGGTAGTCTTTTTCAATCAGCATTATTTAAAGTCCCGTTTGGAACAAGGAATGGACATTGCTGTATATGGAAAATGGGACGAAAAGAAACAGATGCTAATGGGTATGAAGGTGTTAGCAACTAAGCAGGAACAAGAGCAGCAATTTGCTTCGGTGTATCATACCAATAAGAGCATTAAACAAAGTGTATGGGTCAAATTGATTGAACAGGCATTTTGTGAATATTCCGAGTGTATCCAAGAAACTTTGCCTGTACATCTTGTTCAAAAATATCAGTTTTTATCATTTGAACAAGCATTAAGACAAATGCATTTTCCAAGTTCGCAACACCTTTCAAAAGAAGCCTATCGTCGCATGGTTTATCAAGAACTATTTGATTATCAGTATAAATTAGTTGTTTTAAAAAAGAAACGATACCGAAACAGAGTCGAATCTATTCGGTATAATAATACTGTATTGAAAGATTATATTACGACAATTCCTTTTGAGTTAACTCAAGCACAAAAGCGTGTCATGAATGAAATTTGTAGAGATTTACTGGCACCATTTTGCATGAACCGTTTACTCCAAGGAGATGTTGGGAGTGGAAAAACTGTTGTAGCAAGTTTAGCTATTTTAGCTGCTATGAGTGCTAATTATCAAAGTGCTATAATGGTACCTACTGAAATTTTAGCACAACAACATTTGGAAACTTTACAAAAATTATTTGACAAAACATCAATTAAACTTGCATTATTAACAAGTAGTACAACAACTAAGGAGCGAAAATGTATTTTAGAACAGCTTGCTTCTGGAGAGATAGATTGTTTAGTTGGAACACATGCTCTCATTCAAGAAGATGTTCATTTTTTCAATTTAGGATTAGTTATCATTGATGAGCAGCACCGTTTTGGTGTAAAGCAACGACAATTGTTAAAAGATAAGGCGAGTATAGAAAATGTACTTTACATGAGTGCAACACCTATTCCAAGAACTTTAGCAATGAGTGTGTTTGGAGAAATGGACGTGTCGGTCATTAATGAATTGCCTAAGAATCGACAAGTGGTTAAAACATACTGGGTAAAAGAGAATGAAATGGAAAAAGTGTTGGCGTTTATGAAAAAACACATTCATGAGGGAAAACAAGCGTATGTGATTGCACCATTGATTGAAGAAAGTTTAGATAATGATTTAAAAAATGCACAGGAAATGTACGAACAACTCAAAGTGTGGTTTGGTTCTAGTGTGACAGTAGCGTTATTGCATGGACGTATGAAATCACAAGAAAAAGAAGCCATTATGAATGAATTTAGTGCTAATCGTATTCAGGTTTTAGTGTCTACAACAGTTATTGAAGTAGGGGTTAATGTGCCAAATGCAACGATAATGGTCATTCAAGATGCAGAAAGATTTGGTTTAGCTCAGTTGCATCAGTTAAGAGGACGCGTTGGGAGAGGGGAACATCAGTCGTATTGTATTTTAGTTGCCAATCCTAAGACGGAACAAGGGAAATTAAGAATGAAAATTATGAGTGAAAGTCATGACGGATTTTATCTGAGTCAAAAAGATTTGGAGATGCGTGGTTCAGGAGATGCTTTTGGGATTAAACAATCGGGTGTTCCTGACTTTAAATGTGCTGATTTGATACGAGATGGTGACATTGTCATGCAAGCAACTCAAGATGCTATAGAGTATGTGACTATCTTAGAGAAAGAAAACGAAATAGTTGTTTAACAGACTTACTTTTGGTATGATACATAATGAAAAGAAGGTGAATACATGTACAAAATTGCAGTTGATGCAATGGGGGGAGATAATGCACCAAAAGCTATTATTGAGGGTGTTATTCAAGCCTCTGAAACATTTGAAGATATTGAATATGTGTTATATGGTGATGAAAATCAGATTAAGCCGTATTTAACTGGTGATAATAAGCGGATTTCTATTGTACATACAACAGAAAAAATTGCTAGTGATGATGAACCAGTTAAGGCTATTCGCTCTAAAAAACAAGCCTCAATGGTTTTAGCAGCACAAGCTGTTAAAAATAAAGAAGCTGATGCGTTGTTTTCAGCCGGAAACACAGGGGCCTTGTTAGCGGCGGGATTGTTTATTGTTGGACGAATAAAAGGTATTGAAAGACCAGGATTGATGCCTACTTTGCCAGTGATGACAGATACGACAAAATGTTTTGTATTTATGGATGTGGGTGCTAATGCAGATTGTAAAGCAAAACATTTGGTTCAATTTGCTTTATTAGGAAATTATTATGCACAAACTGTACTTGGTATTGATAGTCCAAGAGTAGCGTTATTAAATAATGGGACTGAGGCAAGTAAAGGAAACGAACTAGCCAAACAAAGTCATGAATTGCTAGTACAACAAAAAGAATTAAATTTTATTGGAAATGTGGAAGCTCGTGAGTTAATGAATGGGAAAGCTGATGTCGTTGTAACAGACGGCTTTACTGGAAATGCAGTACTGAAATCAGTTGAAGGGACTGCAATGGCATTAATTCAGTTGATTAAAGCAACTATAAAAACTGGAAATCTTCAAACTAAAATAGGTGGATTATTAGTAAAAGATGCTCTAAGAAATATTAAAGATGTATTAGATTATTCTAAACATGGTGGAGCAGTATTATTTGGATTAAAAGCTCCAGTTGTTAAAACACACGGTTCCGCAGATAAAACAGCGGTATTTTATACAATTAAGCAAATTAGAAAAATATTGGATTCACATGTTATTGACAACGTGAATCACTACTTTGAAACTAAAGAAAGCGAGATAAGCTAATGGAAGATATTTATCAAAAAATTGTTAAAGTAGTTTCTGAACAATTTGAATGTGAGGAAAGTTCTTTAACACCACAAACACGTTTTAAAGAAGATTTGAAAGCTGATTCTATTTCTGTAGTAGAATTATTAATGGCATTTGAAGATGAATTTGGTGAAACAATTTCAGATGAAGATTCAGAAAAAATTGCAACAATTCAAGATGTTGTTGACTATATTGCCAAAAGATAATAGATAAAAGCGACAGTCTATCTTTGAAATCAATATGTAGTGAACTAATTGATTGATTTTAAAATAGAAATGGAGTAACGGGAACGTAGTGTACTCCATTTTTATTTTTTTCGGACTTTATATTGTTATTTTTGACTGTATAGTATACAATAAATGTAACTGTTTATTTATATCTTACTGTATGATATTGTTAGAGGTATTATTTTTATATGATATGATGACAATAGAAAAAATGAGAAAAATATGAAAAATTAGTTGCTTTTAATGAGAGAAAACTTTATAATACTTTTAATGCGATTTGTATTGAGCATTAGTATAGTAACATTAAGGAATAGGAGGAAAATCTTTGACATACAAAAAAACTTTACTAGAAGTGCGTGATTTATGTACAGGTTTTCGTTTTAATGACGAATTTTATAATGCTGTAGATGGTGTGTCGTTTACATTATCAAGCAATGAAGTTTTAGCAATTGTGGGAGAATCTGGTTGTGGAAAAAGCACATTAGCAACAACTATTGTTGGTTTGCACTCACCTTTAAATACGAGTATTAGCGGAGAAGTGATGTACCGTCAGGAAAATTTAATTAATTTTACTGAAAAACAATATGAGAAAATTCGTGGGAATGACATTGGAGTAATTTTCCAAGATCCGTTGTCTGCTTTAAATCCGTTAATGACTGTTTCACAACAAATTGAGGAAACATTGGTGTATCACACGTCAATGACGAAAGCGGAGCGTTCAGAGCGTGCATTAGAATTATTAGCACAGGTAGGTATTCCAAATCCTAAACGTACTGCTAAACAATATCCACATGAATTGTCTGGAGGAATGCGGCAACGTGTCGTGATTGCTATTGCTTTGGCGTGTAAGCCACCAATTATTATTGCCGATGAGCCTACAACAGCATTAGATGTTACTATTCAAGCTCAAATTTTAGATTTATTAAATGACTTACAAGAAGAAACAGAATCAGGTATCATTTTGATTACTCATGATTTGGGTGTTGTGGCTGAAACAGCTGATAAAGTGGCAGTGATGTATGCCGGTCAATTTGTTGAGGTGGCTCCTGTGCAAGAATTATTTGAAAATCCACAACATCCGTATACACGTTCATTGTTAAAATCTATCCCACAAGATGATAGTGAAGATGATTTACACGTTATTCAAGGAAGTGTACCATCTCTAATTAATTTAACGAGAACAGGATGTCGTTTTGCAGAGCGTATCCCTTGGATTCCAGCAGATGCACATGAAGAAAATCCACAAATGCATGAAGTATCACCAGGGCATTTTGTGCGTTGTTCTTGTTATAAACATTTTCATTTTGAAGGGGAGGCTGAACAATAGTGAGCTTTATTGAAGTTAAAGATTTAAAAGTGCATTATCCAATCCGTACAGGATTTTGGAATCGTGTGACAGACCATGTGTTTGCTGTTGATGGTGTCAGTCTTAGCATTGAAGAAGGAAAAACGTATGGTTTAGTTGGAGAGTCTGGTTCTGGGAAATCTACAATTGGAAAGTCTATTATTGGATTAGAAAAAATCACTTCAGGTCAAATTATATATAATGGTCAAGATGTGACAAAATTATTGAATAAACGAACATCTGAATATAGTAGAAATGTTCAAATGATTTTCCAAGATTCGTTATCTAGTTTTAATCCTAGAAAACGTATCTATGATATACTAGCGGAACCATTGCGTAATTTTGAAAAATTAACACCTGATGAAGAAAAACGTCGTATTCATGAGTTAATTGATATTATTGGTTTTTCTGAAGATGCCTTAACAAAATATCCACATCAATTTTCAGGAGGACAAAGACAGCGTATTGGTGTTGCCCGTGCGATTGCTACACGTCCTAAGTTAGTTATTGCTGACGAGCCAGTATCTGCTCTTGATTTATCTGTTCAAGCACAAGTATTAAACTACATGAAACGTATTCAAGAAGAATATGGTGTTGCATATTTATTTATTTCACACGATTTAGGTGTGGTAAAACACATGTGTGATGATTTGATGATTATGTATCGTGGACGCTTTGTTGAATATGGCAATAAACAAGATGTTTATAAAGATCCAAGACATATTTATACGCGCCGTTTATTATCAGCAATTCCTGCCATTGATCCAGCAAATGCTGAAAAAAATAAGTTACAACGTTTGAAAGTAGAGCAAGAATATCAAAAAAATAATTCTGAGTATTTTGATGAAAATGGTAAAGTATATGACTTACAACCTATTAGCTCTACGCATAGTGTTGCTTTATCATCAGTACAGAAAGGAGGAAATGCCTAATGTGGAAAGTTATTCTAAAGCGTGTTTTGGTCATGATTCCTCAAATTATTATTTTGAGTGCAATCGTGTTCTTCTTGGCAAAATTAATGCCTGGAGATGCATTAACTGGTAAGGCGAATTCTTCTTTGACAGTAGCTGATATTGAAGCACTACGTGAGGCAAATGGATGGAATAAACCTTGGCATGAACAATACATTGATTGGGCAGCAAAAGCGTTGCGTGGTGATTTTGGTATAAGTTATGCCAACCAACGTCCAGTAGTAGATGCGATTGGTGAGCGTTTAGAAAAAACAGTTTGGTTATCTATTTTGACAACAATTATTATGTATATTATTGCTGTTCCATTAGGTATGATTGCCGGACGTTATCAAAATTCATGGGCGGATAAAACAATTAATTTCTTGAATTTCTTAAATTATTCTATCCCAACATTTGTTGCTGGTTTACTTGCTATTTGGTTGTTTGGATATACATTAGGTTGGTTCCCAACACGTGGAACTGAAACAGCAGGTGCAGGATTAACAGGGTTGGCTTATGTACTAGATAGATTTAAACATATTTTACTGCCAGCAATTATTCTAGGAACTTTAACAACAGTATCTACTATTCAATATTTGCGTACAGGTATTATTGATTCTAAGGGGCAAGATTATGTTAAAACAGCACGTGCTAAAGGTGTTCCTATGAATAAAGTGTATTCACAACATATTTTTAGAAATTCGATTTTACCTATTGTTACGTTTATTGGATATGATATCACAAGTGTTTTAGGTGGTTCCGTATTTCTTGAAAATATTTTCTCATTCCCTGGAATGGGTAAACTATTTATTGATGCTATTAATGGTCGTGACTACTCATTAATGGTTGCTTTAATTTTAATGTATGGATTAGCTGGATTATTTGGTTCGTTAATTTCAGATATTGCAATTGCGATTGTCGATCCACGTATTCGTATTCAATAGAAAGGAGAAAATATGGCTAAAACTAAAAATAAAGAACAAGATAATAAAAAAGCCGTAATAGGTTTTGGTGTCATTGTTCGAGAGTTTAAACGTGATAAAGTAGCAATGGCGTCATTCATTATTTTTGTATTATTAATTGCTGCGATATTTATAGTATCTCTGTTTTTAGATACAGAGAAAGCTATGCAAGTTTCTATTTTGAATCGTTATGCTAGTCCGGGAACAAAACATTTTATTTTAGGTGCTGATGAGGCAGGACGTGAAATTTTATGGCAATTAATTATTGGGGCTAGAAATTCTATTACGATTGGTTTTTCAGTCACTATTATTTCTAGTATGATTGGTTTAATTGTCGGAACAATTTCAGGTTATTATGGTGGTCGAGTAGATAATGGAATCATGCGTGTTGTAGATTTTGTCAGCATACTTCCTAGACTATTATTCATTATTGCCTTTTTACAAATCGTACCAAAATACTCAATTTTTGCATTTATCTTAATTATGAGTGCATTTTCATGGACATCGTATACACGTTTGTATCGCAGTAAAGCATTGTCTGAATCTGCATTAGAGTATATTAAAGCAGCTAAAACATTAGGGGCAAGCGATTTTAGAATTATGACACGTGAATTAGTTCCAAATATGAGTTCTGTGATTATTGTTAACTTAGTTCTTGCATTTGCAGGGAATATTGGGTTAGAAACAGGACTAAGTTATTTAGGTTTTGGTTTACCAAGTTCAACGCCAAGTTTAGGAACATTAATTAGTTATGCAAGTAACTCTGATGTTATTAAAAATAAAATTTGGGTATGGTTACCAGCTTCTCTATTGATTTTAGTATTAATGTTATGTATTAATTATATCGGTCAAGCATTACAACGTGCTTCCGACTCTAAACAACGTTTAGGATAGTTTTATTTTAAGTACAGATTTTTTAATCTGTGCTTTTTTAGATTGTTTGGAAACATAACTATAAATTAGAGAAATCTATCCTGCATGAAAGGTGAAAATTTATATATGTAGCATAACTATAAAGGCATGTTGGCAGATGAAGATGATATTGTACAATAAATAAAAAGAATTCATGCACCATGTACGAAACCTTATACAAAGAGACTGGGAAAAGTATCTAAATAACAAAAACTGAAAGCAATCAATATTTATAAATGTTGATTGTTTTCAGTTTTAAAAATATTAATTCAGAAAATACTTAGTTTTTTCCCAGTCCGTTCACATGAACTGTTTGTATGTATAAAATATGATATGTATTTTTGTATGATAATTTTGCATGTATTACGTATCAAATGTAATATATGTTTTGCTTGTATTATGGCTAATAACACATATAAACAGAGTATTACTTTACTTTAAATCCAAATGGGACTTTAGATTCCGTTCCATTTTTAATACGGACGATATTTGTGCGATGACGATAAACAATAAATAAGGCAAGCAATATTGCAACAGTTGAAAATATCCAATCTTGAGTAAAACAAGAGGTTATAGCTAAAAGAATTGCCGTTGTCATACTAGATAAACTGACCATGCGTGTGAAATAGAGTAGAATACCAAATAAACAGATGCCTACTAATATAAATAAAGGATAAATAGCCAAGATAACCCCTGCACTCGTTGCAACAGCTTTTCCTCCCTTAAAATGTGCAAACATTGAAAATGTATGCCCTAAAATAGCAAATAAGCCAATTAATATAGGGTGCAAAGAAACGTGACATAAAATAGCTAGTAGAGTAGGAAGTGTTCCTTTAAAAATATCTATTAACAAAACAATTGTGCCTGCTTTTTTTCCTAAAACACGAAAGGTATTGGTAGATCCTGAATTGCCACTTCCGTGTTTTCTGATGTCTGTATGGTAATAATATTTGCCTATCCAAATTCCTGTTGGAATAGATCCGAGCGTGTAACTCAATAGTATAAGAAAAAAAATTGTCATAAGTTCTCCTATCGTTATATGATATGTTAAGTGTAGCATTTTTTTGATAAAATAGAAAGTTCTAAATGATATTCATGTGTTATATTATAAGATAAAGTAATGCAATATCTTATATAGAAAGGAGAGTATAGAAGTTTTTCACGTACAGAAATATTATTGAAACAGATAAATGGTATATTAAAAAATAACTATTTATGCTAGAGTAGAATACAGATATGTAGATCTTATTATACACATTCACAATCAAATACCTATACAAAACAAGTACTTTTAGATAGGTACTATATTTTAGAAAAAGGATTTTGTCATCATTTAACATTTATTTTTGGGGGTTAGAGAGAAGAAATAGCATAATTTATTCTTAAATACAAGTTGTGGTAAAGATTATTATGCTAATTAATTGAGCGTATATTATTATGTCTATGTATGTGATAGTCTATCTGAATGCCCATTAAAGAAGCAAAAAAAGATTTAATGGAGTGGTTTGTAAATTTGTTCTCGAGAGAAGGATCGCTAGATGTAATTTTAGCCATTATACATTGGTCAATTATCATGGATTGAATGTATTTTGAAGTTGGATGGATATATTGTGAAAGTTTTCCATAGTTTTTTAGTTTGTACAAATGAATAGTTAGTTGGATAGTTTAATATATGAAGTGTGTGCCTTCATAACTAGCTTGTAGAGATTACTATTTATTTCACTCAAAACAATAGATAGAGTATTTTAATAGGTAAATAAAAACACGGATGAGGTGTTCAACCGTGTTGTTTCATTAAAAAAAGAAATCCGCAATGCCGTTAATGTACTTTTTAGTCTTGAACCTGTTAGAAAACAGGTGGGTTTCTTAGCCTATGCTATTTAACTACCAAGTGAAAGGGCATGTTAGCACATAGTACAATTAGAATCCCTAATCAAAAAATAAACGTAAGGTCAACACATATAAAGTACCACGAACACCTCAGAAATCTTTACACTAATTATATCAATAAAACAAAAAAAAGTAAATGCTATTGAACAAAGATAAGGAAGTTATAAGATTTTTTTAATAATTTAATTGACATTAGAAAAATTATAGCATAGTATAGAAAAGAATTTGTATGAAGAATGAGAAGTAAGAGGACGTAATATATGGCATATAAAAATTTAGTCATTGTAGAATCCCCAGCTAAAGCGAAAACCATTGAAAAATATTTAGGAAAGAATTTTAAAGTTGTAGCAAGTAAGGGACATTTGAGAGATCTTCCAAAGAGTAAAATGGGAGTAGATATTGAGCAGCAGTATACTCCGCAATACATTTCTATTCGTGGAAAAGGGGATTTAATTAAAGAATTACGAAAATATGCATCTAAAGCTAATCATGTTTATTTAGCAAGTGACCCAGATAGAGAAGGAGAAGCAATTGCTTGGCATTTGGCGTTTCTATTAGGGTTAAATCCAACGGATAATATACGTGTGGTATTTAACGAAATCACTAAAGATGCTGTTAAAGAAGCATTTAAAACGCCACGTCCAATTAATATGGATTTAGTGGATTCACAACAAGCACGCCGTGTTTTAGATAGATTAGTAGGCTATTCAATCTCTCCAATTTTGTGGAAAAAAGTAAAAAAAGGATTGAGTGCTGGACGAGTACAATCTGTGGCATTAAAATTAATTATCGAACGTGAACAAGAAATAAATCAATTTATACCGGTTGAATATTGGCAAATTGCAGGAGAATTTATTAAAGATAAGCACATTTTTTCTGCACAGTTTTATGGTATAAATGGAAAAAAAGTTGAGTTAAAAACGGAAGAAGATGCTAGGGCAATCCAAGAAAAATTAACAGGCAGAGAGTACAAAGTTAGCCAAGTTGTGAAAAAAGAGCGACGTAGACAACCAGCTGCCCCGTTTACAACAAGTAGTCTACAACAAGAGTCTGTTCGTAAGTTGAACTTTAGAACGGGACGTACTATGGCAATTGCACAACAACTTTATGAAGGTGTTGCATTGGGGAAACAAGGAACAGTTGGTTTAATTACATATATGCGTACTGATTCGACACGTATTTCAGAAGTTGCTCGTCTTGAAGTGTCTGACTACATTACACAAAAACATGGCACTCAATTTGTGGGTGTTTTGAAAAAAGGTAAGCAAAGTCAATCTGCTCAAGATGCACATGAAGCCATTCGACCAACGAGTGTCTGGCGTACGCCTGAAGCGGTAGCAGCGTATTTAACAAAAGAACAATTAAAATTGTATACGTTAATTTGGTCGCGTTTTGTTGCTAGTCAAATGGCACCTGCTATTTATGATACAGTACAAGCAACATTAGAACAAAATCAAGTTCAATTCAAAGCAAGTGGATCTACTGTTACGTTTCCTGGTTTTTTAACCGTCTATGAAGAATCATTGGATGATAAAAAAGCAGAAAAAGCTAATCCACTACCTTATTTAGAAGTAAATGATAACATTTTGAGTAAGCAGGTCAATTCTACTCAGCACTTTACTCAGCCACCTGCACGATATTCTGAAGCAACATTAATTAAAGTCTTAGAGGAAAATGGAGTAGGTAGACCTTCTACGTATGCACCAACATTAGATACATTACAAAAACGTTATTACGTTAAACTAGTGACAAAACGATTTGAACCAACAGAACTAGGTGAAATTGTCAATCATTTAATTACAACATTCTTTCCAAATATTGTTGACGTTACATTTACGGCGAATATGGAAACAGATCTTGATGATATTGAAGAAGGAAAACGAGTGTGGCAAGATGTTATTGATCAATTTTATCGTCCATTCAGTACTTATTTACAAAAAGCTGAAACAAGTATCGAAAAGATTGAAATTAAAGATGAACCAGCAGGATTTGATTGTTCAGAATGTGGAAGTCCTATGGTTATAAAAGTAGGAAAATATGGAAAATTTTATGCATGTAGCCATTTCCCAGAGTGTCATCATACTGAAGCTATTGTGAAAAAAATTGGTGTAGTTTGCCCACAATGTCATCAAGGTGAAATCATTGAACGAAAATCTAAGAAAAATAAAATTTTCTATGGGTGTTCTTTGTATCCAACCTGCGATTTTGTGTCTTGGGATAAACCAATTGGGCGACAATGTCCAAAAGATAATCACTACCTTATCGAGAAGAAAGTTAGAGGTGGGAAACAAGTAGTATGCAGTCAATGTGACTACAAAGAAGATGTACAAAAATGACATAGAAAATCTTCTTAAAATGTATTGATGATACACATGCGATCCACTATTATTGAGAAATAAACTTAAATGGCTTTAAATAAGGTAGTTATAGACCTTAATTTAAAGCCATTTTAATTGTTTTAGGGAGGGATTTGTGTAGAGGAGTGAAATGTTTTTTATTAATATGAGAACTATATAAAATAGTAAAGCTATAAGATTGATCATATCAAAAAGGGAACACTATGTTTATATTATTTGTGATAAATAGAATAGCTATTTTTAGTATCGAGTCTCTCTATAGCAGATATGTGTATGATAAAACTGAAATAAAGCAATGCATTACGAGATATGGTTAGTGGTATTTTAACATGTCATGTTAATTTATGAGTCAATAATATTAGCATGTATATAACGTGAGATAGTTTTCACATTATAATGAGGTTAATCGCGTTTTGCAAACTTGAAATAACAGTCCACTAGAGAGATAAAAATTTTTATTGACAGGGTAATGAATAGCATGATACAATATCTTCAATAATTGAACAATTGTTCAAATGTTAAAAAGAGAGGGAGTTTATATGACACTAATACAGAAACTACGGGAAAAGTGCAATTTACATAGACAACACGTTAAACAAGGAGAGAGCAGTTACCAGGGAAAGCACGGACAATGTGAAGATGGCAATGACTATGAAAAACATGTGCAACGTGTAGAATACAGACACCAAGGAAAGCACGGAGAAAATGAAGAGAGAGAACACTATAAGAAGCATGTGCATCATGGGAAGGGATGCAATCATAATCACCATCATCATAATGCAAAAGTAACCATTTTGCTTTATATGGTATCTGTTTTAAGTTATAGTGTTGCAAAATTTGTGCCATTGCCTGAGATGCTGCAAAACGCTTTGTATTTATTTTCAACAGTATTTGGTGGGTATCATGTTATTCAAGAGGGTATTGGATTAAGCGTATCTCAAAGTATGTTATCCAAAAAATTTACACCAAATACACACTTATTAATGACTTTAGCAGCTATTGGATCTATTGGTATTGGAGAATTTGAAGAAGCAGCACTACTTATTTTGATTTTTGCAGGGGCACATTTTTTAGAAGAGTATGCTGAAAATAAATCTCGTCAGGAAATGAGTGCATTACTTGCAATGAAGCCAACACAAGCACGTCTTATTCTCCAAGACGATAGTGTTGCATTGGTAGATGTTAAGCAAGTTAAAATGGGCGATACATTGCAAGTTTTAAATGGAGATCAAATTGCAATTGATGGAGTTATTATTGAAGGAAATGGATACATTAATGAAGCGTCTATTAATGGTGAGAGTGTACCGAAAGAAAAGAGTATTGGAGATGAGGTATTTGCCTCCACAATTAATGAGCAGGGATCATTTAAAATGAATGTGACAAAAACTGCTGAGGATACTGTGTTTGCTAAAATTATTCAGTTAGTAAAACAAGCACAAAATAATACAACTAAAACAGCAGCTAAAATTAAGCAGTTTGAGCCAATTTATGTGAAGTGGGCATTAATTTTTGTTGTGGTGTTTTTCATTGGAGCCAGTGTGATATTAGGGATTAAAGAAAGTAGTTATAAATCACTCATTATGTTGGTGGCACTTTCCCCGTGTGCTCTGGCAGCTAGTGCAATTCCGGCCACCTTATCTGCTCTGTCTAATTTAGCAAAAAGAGGTGTATTATTAAAAGGTGGGAGTTATTTATCTGATGTTGCTGAATTAAAAGCAATCGCCTTTGATAAGACAGGAACGCTGACTAAAGGAATGCCGGTTGTTACAAATACGTATTTTACTCAAGAGGGGAAACAATTTATTCCACTTATTGTTGGTATGGAAAAACAAGCCAATCATCCGTTAGCTAAAGCTATTTTAAGACATTTTTCTCATGAGCAAGGACAAAGTGTAAGTGTAGATAATCGTATTGGAGAAGGTTTGGTTACAGTAGTTGAACAGCAAGAATACCGTATTGGAAAACGATTGTTACATGATGTTATCTCTGATGAGGTCGAGAAGAAAGCAAAAGAGTGGGAATTAAGTGGACAGACAGTTGTGTATTTTTCTAAAAATAGTCAAATTATTGGTTTAATTGCGATGATGGATCTTCCAAGTAAAGCAAGTAAACGGGTTATTGCATATTTTAATCGAAGAAATATTCAAACAATCATGATTACTGGGGATACGAAAACAACAGGGCAATCAATCGCCAAGCAACTAGGTGTTAAAGAGGTTCTGGCAAATGTAATGCCTGAAGATAAAGCTAAGTTAATAAGTATAAAACAAGCAAAAATTGGGAAAATAGCCATGGTTGGTGACGGAGTGAATGATGCTCCTGCTCTAGTTAGTGCTGATGTAGGTATAGCAATGGGAGATGGAACAGATATTGCTATTGATGTATCTGATGCAGTATTGATGCATAATGATTTGAGCAAATTAGTTTATTTGCATAAAATTGCTAGACGCTTAAATCGTATTGTGTGGCAAAATATTGTCTTTTCTATGTTGGTTGTAGCCAGTCTAGTGATAATGAACGTGTTTAATATATCTAGTATTGCCTTTAGTGTTATTGGCCATGAGGGCAGCACACTATTAGTTATTTTAAATGGATTACGTTTACTTATCCCTATAAAAAATAGCGTATTTTAATGGATGTATTATAAAATAAGGGTAAATGTGAAAAGGAGTAAAGTGATGACATATACAAATGAAGAGTTAACAGTATTATCTGGACTATTTAAAGCACTTGGTGATCAGACACGATTAAATATTTTACTTCAATTATTTGATGGGGAATTAAGTGTGAATGAAATTGCTGAACATATCGGATTAAGCGTGTCGGCAATATCACATCAACTTAAATTATTACGATTACACAAGTTAATCAAATCAAGAAAAGAGGGAAAATACATTTTTTATTCTTTAGACGATTTGCATGTGAAAGACGTCATTGCAATTTCAATGCAACATATTTCTGAATGAAATTAATCGTTATAAATTTTCTTAGTAATTTTGGTTAATTTTAAGTGTTATCTATTAAAATAAAGCACATTATATTTTGAGTCATCAATATAATGTGCTATAATTTTTTTATATGAGAATTGGAGGATGTTTATGACAAAACAATTAAAACGTAGTGACGTACCAGAAGAATTAACTTGGGATTTAACAAAAATTTTTGAAAGTGACGAGCAACATCAAGCCGCTTTAGAGAGTGTTTCTGCAAAAATGTCAGAATTAGTTACTTTAAGAGGAACTTTAGGAGAAAGTGCCGACAAATTATATCAAAGCATTAAACAAATGGAAGAGGTTATGCGTGAGATAGGTACAGCGTATATCTATGCCCATTTGAAATCAGATCAAGATACGGCAAATGGCACGTATCAAACAATGATGGCGAAAACAATAAATCTTTATGTTCAGTTAGAGGCAACTCTTGCATTTGTAACTCCTGAAATTTTAAGTATTCCACAAGATACATTAGATAACTATATTAACTCACATGAACAGTTAAAAGACTACAAACATTATTTTGAGCGTTTAACAAGTAAACGTGCGTATGTATTATCTGACAAAGAGGAAGAATTGCTAGCAGGGGCAGCAGATGTTATGAGCGCTTCAGAAAAAACAGCTAGTCAGTTAATGAATGCGGACTTAAAACATGGTGAAGTGACAAACTTAGACGGAGAAAGACAACGTTTAACGAATGGTTTGTATTCTCAATTAGTAGAAAGCACAAACCGCCAGGCAAGACAAGAGGCTTATGAAGTGATGTATACATCATTTGGAACGGTTAAAAACACATTGGCTTCTACACTAAGTTCAACGATAAAATCTCATAATTATACGGCAAAAGTGCGAGGATATAACTCAGCACGTCATCAAGCCTTATCAGAAAATTTTGTGCCAGAGGAAGTGTATGATACATTAGTGAATGTGGTAAATGAGAAATTGCCTTTATTCCACAGATATTTAGCACTGCGTAAAAAAGTATTGAAATTAGATGAGTTACGCATGTTCGATATGTATACACCAATCGTAGGTGAAGCACCAATTTCATTTACAAAAGAATCTGCTCAAGAGATTACATTAAAAGCATTAGCACCATTAGGGGACGAATATGTCGCTTTATTAAAACGTGCGTTTGATGAAAGATGGATTGACTGGGAAGAAAATGAGGGTAAACGTACAGGTGCTTATTCATCAGGAAATTATGATACAGCACCGTATGTATTAATGAACTGGAGAGATTCAGTTAATCAATTATATACATTAGTGCATGAATTAGGGCATAGTTTACATAGTTACTTCACGCATCAAGCACAACCTTACCAATACGGAAGTTATCCAATTTTCTTGGCTGAAATTGCCTCAACAACAAATGAAAACTTATTGACTGAATATTTGTTGCAAACAGAAAAAGATCCAACTGTTCGTGCCTATATTATTAACCATTACTTAGATGGTGTGAAAGGAACAGTATTCCGTCAAACACAATTTGCTGAATTTGAACATTTTATGTATGAACAAGATGCTAAAGGACAACCGTTGACACAAGATTTCTTATCAGAATCTTATGGAAAATTGAATGAGAAATATTATGGTATTCCAGCAGATGAGTATATTTCTTTAGAATGGGCACGTATTCCGCATTTCTATTATAATTATTATGTGTTCCAATATTCAACAGGATTTTCAGCAGCTTCTGCATTAGCTAAACGTATTTTAACAGAGGGACAAAGTGCAGTTAATCGTTATTTCGGTTTCCTAAAAGCAGGTATTAGCGATTATCCAATCAATGTAATGAAAGAAGCAGGTGTTGATATGACACAAGCAACTTATCTTGAAGAAGCATTGTCTGTTTTTGAAGAACGTTTAAATGAGTTAGAAACATTATTAGCTTAATAAAAAGGTGCTCTTTGGAGTACCTTTTTCACTAGAAAGGATAGTTATGATTACAGTTGTTGGAAGTTTAAATATAGATTTAAATGTCACATTGAGCCATTTCCCAAAGCAAGGAGAAACGCTTTTAAGTCAGCAATTCTTTTATTCGTATGGTGGAAAAGGAGGCAATCAAGCTGTAGCTATATCACGTTTAAATGGAGATGTGCGTTTTATTGGAGCAGTGGGTAATGATGTCTATGGCAAAGATTATATTCATAAGCTAAAACGTGAAGGAATAGATATTGCAGGCATTTGTTGTCTCGAAGATGTTGCAACAGGAACGGCTGTTGTGATGTTAGCACAAAAAGACAATGCCATTATTGTAACTCAAGGGGCCAATGGATTATTATCTGTGGAGCATGTTGAAAAGCATGCACAACATATTATACAAAGTCAATATATTGTGATGCAATTTGAAGTGAGAGATGATGTTATTGAGTATGTTTTGCAACTGGCTAGTCAATATAGTATTCCAGTTATTTTAAATCCAGCACCGTTTAGAGTGTTTCCTGAGTCTTGGGTGGAGCATATTACTTATTTGACACCTAATGAAACGGAATATGAGGCATTATGTAAAAGTGGGATAACTATACCAAAAGAAAAACTAATTTTAACAATGGGAAAACAAGGAGTATCTTATTTTGATGCAGAGGCACAACAAGTATGTCAAATTGAAGCGCCACAAGTACATGTTGTGGATACAACAGGAGCAGGAGATACATTTAACGGTGCTTTAGCACATTATTTAACGCAAGGTTATACTCTTAAACAAGCATGCTCTTATGCTGTAATTGCAGCAAGTTTATCAACAGAACACGCTAATGCCCAAGCTGGTATGCCCACACATCAACACGTTTTGGAAAAATATCAACAAGAGATAGAGTAAAATATGCCAGTATTACAACTAAATGCATTAGTGTATATAGTGACACTATGAAAATTTTTTAAACTACATTTGTACAAAAAATGGTGAAGAGTAAGGGTGTAGTATTATAGGAGTAATCTGAGAGATTTCGTTCTATTATCTTGTAAAAATGGTAGGCTAGTGTGGCAACTATAGTATTGAAAGGGTATAAAGCATTAATCAATATGTTTAGGTAACAAATTTGATAGAATTTATTAAAAAATAGAATGTAAAGGAAAAAGTAAATGATCAAGAAAACAGTAATTATCGACACAGATCCAGGAATTGATGATGCAATGGCGATTGCCTTAGCACTATTTAGTCAAGAGATTGATGTTCCATTGATTACAACCGTAGCAGGTAATGTTGGATTGGAAAATGTAACAACAAATACGTTACGTCTGTTATCTTTTTTCAAAAAACACGTTAAAGTAGCAAAAGGTGCAAGTCAGCCACTATTAAGAGTATCTGAAGATGCCTCGCAATTCCATGGTGAAACTGGGCTAGCAGGATTTTCTTATGATAAACAAGCTACAGAATGTTTAATTGATACTCATGCTGTGAATGCAATGTATCAAGAATTAATGAAAAGACAAAAAACAACGGTTTTAGCTATAGGTCCACTGACAAATATTGCATTATTGTTGCGTATGTATCCGGATAGTGTTCATTACATTGATGAAATTGTCATTATGGGGGGTGCTATTAACAGAGGTAATTACGGTGTTTATACGGAATTTAATAGTGGTTTTGATCCAGAAGCAACTAAAATAGTGTATAGTGCTCCCGTAAAAAAAGTAATGATTGGATTAGAAATTGGCAATCAAGCTATTATGGAAAAAGAGGTTTTAGAACGTCTAGGTAACATAAATGGTGTAGGGAAAATGCTCTCGGCATTATTCAAGCATTATCAAGGAGAATATTTTGATAAAGGGGTTGAAGTATATGACAGTACGGCTATTGGGTATATTTTGCACCCTGAATGGTATACATGCCTTGAGGCTAGTGTAGATGTTGAATTATGTGGAACTTATACATCAGGTGCTACACTGGTGGATTTTACACAAAAGAGCCAGTACATTAAAGTATGTACAACTATTGATGCTCCTAAATTTATTGAGTGGATTATAGATAGTGTGGCATATATGTCACATGTTTGATACTCTACTAGGTATAGATTATGATATATTTTTATTTAGAAAAATAATAGCTAAATAGCGATGTCTAAGATAATGCAGATTTGTTATGGTTATATACATTTAGTTGAAAAAGAGCGTACAATAAATCGTGTGGATGAATCAAAAGATTTCATCCGCACGATTTATTCATATTGTTACAAACAGTATTAAAAATAGGGCGTTATGCAGTTATTTATTTAGAAAAATTTACTATATGCATCACATATTCAAAGTGTTCATGTTTTATTTTTCGTGCATGAATGCGTATGACAAGATGTTAAGGAGTGTATAAATTTAAACCTATTTATGTATTGGACTTAATTTTTCTGACATAGCACAATATAGAAATAGTAAAGTTATAGTGTAAAAAGATTTTTTGATAAGCATTGAAGGATTTATTCAGATTAGAATGTGATATAATAAAACTAATAATTTAGATTAGGAGTTAGGTGTGTGCAAGACGTATTAGAAGCTATTCGTAAAGGAGAAACACAACCCGTATATCTCGTTCAAGGAAATGATGATTATTTAATAAAGATGATAAAACAAACATTTTTATCCTATGTTATTCCGGAAGAAGAACGAGAATTAAACATTTCAGTATACAATTTGCATGAGGAATCTTTAGCTTTTGCTATGGAAGATGCGGAAAGTATATCTTTTTTAGGAGATAAAAAGTTAATTGTATTAGATAATGCTTACTTTTTGACAACGGAAAAGCCAAAGGGAGCTATTGAACAAAATATGAATTTGTTGGAAGAATATATTCAATCCCCTAATCAAGATACTGTCTTAGTTATTATGGCACCTTATGCCAACCTAGACAATCGTAAAAAAATCGTAAAATCGTTAAAAAAATTAGCAGTTGTTGTGGACGCTAATGCATTGAATGAGCAAGAAGTTATTCAATTTGTTCAAAATTACATTCGTAATAGTGAGTTTTCGATAGATAGACAGACAGTTAAATTACTTTTAGAAATGACGCATTATCAACTAGCAATAGTGATGAATGAACTAGAGAAACTATGTATTTTTAAGCAAAAAGAGAAGAAAATTGATAGGCAAGATGTTTTGCAATTTGTTAGTAAAACTTTGGAAACAAATGTGTTCATATTACTTGAAACTGTTCAGCAAAGGCAAGTGGATAAAGCCTTGGCTATTTATAGAGAGCTAGTATTACAAAAAGAGGAACCTATTAAATTATTGGCACTTTTAATAGGGCAGGTACGTTTATTTTTAGACGTGCATATTTTGATACAAAAAGGGTATCAGCAAAGTGATATGGCACAATTGTTGAAGCAGCACCCTTACCGTATAAAACTAGCCATAGAACAATTGAAAAAAGGGAACTATCGCCAAGATACCTTAATACAGATGTATCACATTTTAGCACAAGCAGATTACAGTCTTAAAACCGTGAATTCGGATAAGCATGTTATTGTTGAATTGGCACTATTAAAGATGATGAAAACAGGAGAAAATACATGAAAAATGATATTTTGAAACATAATTTAGAGGCTTTGTTTTTACAAGGTACTATAGGGATTGAACGTGAGGGACAACGTGTATTAAAGCAAGGGCATATTGCTAAAAGTCCTCATCCAAAAGTTTTTGGTGATCGGCAATATCACCCTTATATTCAAACAGACTTTGCAGAAAGCCAACTTGAATTAGTCAGTCCAGCAAAAGAAACAGAAGCACTAACTTACCAATATTTACAAGCAATTCACGAAGTTGCTTTTCAAAAAATACCTGAACAAGAATACATTTGGCCAATGAGTATGCCATGTATTTTTCCAGAGGAAAAGGATATTATAGAAGCACAATTGAATGCTAATGACACATCATATCGGGAATATTTATCTAAAAAGTATGGAAAATTCAAGCAAATGGTTTCTGGCATTCACTATAATTTTGGTTTGTCATCAGAATTTATTCAAACAATAGAACATCTTACACAAGGTAAATTAACACGGAATACTATTTATTTGAAAATGGCACGTCAATTCGTAAGGTATCAATGGTTGTTAGTGTATTTATATGGTGCTTCTCCAGTGGCTGATGCAAAGTATTTCACAGGATATGACGCATTAGATCACCCAGTTCGAAGTATTCGTGCCAGTCGATATGGATATGTGAATAAAGAACATATTCATGTGCCGTTTGATTCTTTGGAGCACTATGCACAAACATTGGAGCATTTGGTAGCTACAAAAGAACTTATTGCTGAAAAAGAATTTTATTCAAGTGTCCGTTTTAGAGGGGCTAAAACAGCTAGAGAACTTATTGATAAAGGTGTGCAATATATGGAATTTCGTGTGTTTGATTTGAATCCATTTGCACCTTATGGTATAAGTGAACAAGATATGCGATTTATTCATCTCTTTTTATTAATGTTAGTGTGGATTGATGAGGAAGATGCTAGTTGTTCTATTGCATTAGGTAAACAAAAAAGCGAGAAAATTGCTTTAGCACATCCACTAGAACGAAGCAACGATAACGAAGGAGAGTGGTTAATTGCTCAAATGTTGGATATGGCAAAACAGTGTCAGCTTCCACAAGAAGATATTGTACTTATTACAGAAAAAGGAGAGCAATTACACCAACCTGAAAAAACTGTGGGTGGTCAATTATGGAGTTTGTATCAAAAAGAGCAGAGCATGACAAAAATTGGGATGGCTCTTGCGAAACGGTATAAAAAAGAACATGTGGAGCATGTTTATGGATTAAGAGCATTCGATAAAATGGAATTATCTACACAAGCCTTTTTATTTGATGCCATTCAATATGGAATTTCTGTTGATGTGTTAGATGAAAGTGATCAATTTGTTAAACTTAGTTATAAAGACCATATTGAATATGTGAAGAATGGAAATATGACAAGTAAAGATAGTTATATTTCGCCTTTAATGATGGCAAATAAAGTGGTCACTAAAAAAGTGCTAAAAGACGCAGGTTTTAGAGTTCCAGAAAGTGTATCGTGTTGGAGTATACAGGACGCTAAACGGGTATATCCACGTATTGTTTGTAAACCTATTGTAGTTAAACCTAAAACAACTAATTTTGGATTAGGCATAACAATTTTTAAACAAGGAGTAGAGCAAGAAGAGGACTTTTTAAAAGCAGTGTCTATTGCCTTAGCAGAAGATAGTGAAGTGATGATAGAAGAGTTTATTGAGGGAACAGAATATCGTTTCTTTGTTTTAGGGAATCGTACAAAAGCTGTTTTGTTACGTGTGCCAGCCAATGTTGTGGGAGATGGAGTGCATACTATCGAGGAATTAGTTGAACAGAAAAATAAACATGCTCTAAGAGGAGATGGTGTGAGAACACCTTTGAAAAAAATACAACTAGGTGATATTGAACTGTTGCAGCTAAAACAGCAAGGCTATACGAAAGATAGTGTGGTTGTTAAGGATGATATTGTATTTTTACGTGAAAATTCCAATATTAGTACAGGTGGAGATTCTATTGATATGACAGATTATGTTCATGAGAGCTATAAGAAAATTGCACGTGATATTGCACAAGCTATGCATGCAAAAATTTGCGGCGTAGATTTGATTATCCCAGATATTCATGTTTCTGCTTATGAAAATAATCAAACGTATGGTGTTATTGAAGCCAACTTTAATCCAATGATGATGATGCATATTTATCCGTCTATGGGAAAATCAAGACGTTTAACAAGAGATGTTCTCCACATGCTATTTCCAGAAATTGATATGCATGAGTAAGTCAGAAAAATTTAGCGTCGTTATCTAGGCAGAATATAAAAAAGTCATAAGTAAATGATGATAGTAAAAGCAGAGTGAAGCCATAAAAATAAGGGTAAGGTTTACCAATTAACAGTATGGAACACACAAAAATGATGAATTAAGTGTTTGCTACAATAGCATGGTTGGAAAATATCATGAACAAAAGTTGGGATTATAGTGCATGCTTAGTTACGAACCTAATTAGATAGAGTACAGAGGAGAACCATGATTTTACCGAAATATACAATATTGACTAAATTATTCAAACGCATAAGACCAAGTAGACAATCTATAACAACTCATCGTGCAACAACTTACGGAGAAGAAAGGTTGTTAGTGTTTGTTCAAAATCTTTTACAAGGTGAGTATGCACATATTGATTATACCCAAGCCGATTATATCAGTAATGCTAACATAAGGTATAGAATGCAATGGATAATTTTAGAAGCTATGATTTATCGTGGCGATTTAGATTTAGCCAGACATATATTCAAAGATCTGGAGCACGTTAAGATGAGTGGGGAATATAGTGTGATTGGAGCATTATATTATATGTATAGTGCATTAGATTTTGATAAAGCTAGGCAAATGCTATATATAGCAGAAAAAACGTTGTCAAATGACACCTTATATCAAGAAGAATATGCGTATAGAGTGCAACAAATTGAGATGATGAAAGAGATTATCACGTTAGGAGAATAGTATGATTTATTTAGATAATGCTGCAACAACTCAGCCATTTCCGGAAGTGATTGCTGAAATGCAAGATGTCTTGATAAATGTTTATGGTAATCCGTCAAGTGTTTATCAATTAGGCAGACAAGCAAAACAAAAATTAAATGAAGCACGGCGAATGATTGCACATTCTATCGGAGCAAAAGATAGTGAAATTATATTTACAAGCTGTGGAACAGAATCAAATAATACCGCTTTATATAGCTTAGCTTATGCACAGGAAAAAAGACATATTATAAGCACGTGTATTGAGCATCCTTCTGTAATGAAGGTGTTGAAAGATTTAGAAACTAAAGGCTTTTCAGTAACTTACTTGCCAGTTGATGAGCATGGTATCATCTCATTAGATGATTTGGAGCATGCTATTACATCTGAAACAAGTTTTGCAACCATTATGGCAGTAAATAATGAAGTGGGGAGTATCCAGCCAATTGAACAAATCGCTGAAATACTACATCGTCATCATGTATTTTATCATACAGATGCTGTTCAAGCATACGGAACACTTCATTTTGATATGACACAATTACCGATTGATATGATGAGCGTATCCGCACATAAAATCCATGGACCAAAAGGGATTGGCTTTTTATATATACGTGATAACACGCCGTTTAAGCCATTTATTTTAGGTGGTGGACAGGAGCAAACCCAACGATCCGGGACTGAAAATTTACATAATATCGTTGGATTTGCTAAAGCAGTCGAGATGATGAATGTAAGCAAAAGAAGAGAGCATTTTAACCATTTACAACATAAATTTTTGAGCCTATTACATGCCTCAAAACTAGATTATGAACTCAATGGATTAGAAGATACGTCCAAAAAATCATCAAAAATTATAAATATTTGGTTTAAGCACATTCCAAGTAGTAAATTGCTTATTCAACTTGATTTAAAGCATGTTATGGTTTCGGCTGGTTCAGCCTGTTCGGCAGGAAGTTTGAAAGCTAGTCCTGTTTTGCAATGCATGTATCCAAGTACGCCAAATAGAGCTATCGAATCTATTAGATTATCTTTTTCTGAATATAATACAGAAAAAGATATCGAAACATTAGTTGAAATATTGAAAGTGATTGCGATATAATAGAGCGAAAATATAATATTAGGTGGTAATATGAGCGATAAAAATAATATAACAAAACAATTCGAGATGAAAAAGCGAAGACAAGAACGTGAGAACGGCATAGCTAAAAGAATTACATGGATTATTGTGACGATTGTATTGTGTATTTTAATGGTTGTTGGTGTTAGTGTTTATCAACATATTCATTATAATTTACAACCGTATAATATAAAAGATAAACAAACTGTAGATGTCCAAGTGGAACAAGGCATGACTCTAAGCGAGTTGGCAGCTAAATTAGAAAATATGAAATTAATTCGTAGTGCAACATTGTTTAATTTATATTTAAAAACGAAAGATGTTGGATTACTTCAAGCAGGCCATTACTCATTTTCTCCTTCAATGACTTTAGATGAAATGATTGGAATAATTAAAGAAGGTGGTGCTAACAAAGCTATTGTGGCAACAATTTTAGTTAGAGAAGGTGAGCAAATTACTGATATTGCTCAAAATGTAGCTGATAAAACACCATTTACAAAAGACGAATTTTTAGATATGGTTAAAAATGAAGCCTTTGTTAAAGAACTTGTTGCAAAATATCCAGATTTATTGACAAGCATGAGCCAGACATCTCAACTAAAATATGCTTTAGAGGGGTATTTATTCCCAGCAACATATAATTATTATGAAGGGGACACATTAAAAGATATTATTCAAAGTATGGTTGAAAAATCGGCAGTTGTCATACAACCGTATATCGCACAAATTAAAGATAAAGGTCTTAGTGTACACCAAGTGTTAACGATTGCCTCTCTAGCAGAAAAAGAAGGCGTAACAATGGAAGATCGTAAAAAAATTGTAGGTGTTTTCAATAACCGTTTATCTAATAATATGCCTTTACAATCAGATATTAGTATTTTGTATGCTTTAGGACAACATAAAGAACTTGTTACATTGTCAGATTTGGAAGTCGATTCACCGTATAACTTGTATAAGCATACAGGATATGGGCCAGGACCTTTTAATTCACCTAGTGAACAAGCTATTATGGCAACTTTAAATCCAGAATCACATGATTATTTATACTTTGTTGCAGATACAAAAACAGGACAGGTGTATTATTCAAAAACGTATGAAGAACATCAAGAGTTAGTGGAAAAATATGTTAACAACAAAGAAAATTAATACTGAGTGAAAACTCAACAGATAAGGAGAATATTGTGGTAAAAAAACCTATTGTTATCGGTGTGACAGGAGGCTCTGGAAGTGGCAAAACGTCTGTTAGTCGCCGCATTGTTGAAGCTTTTCCTGGTTTATCTATTTTATTATTAGAACAAGATGCGTATTATAAAGATCAAAGTCATTTAACATTTGAAGAACGTGTGAAAACGAATTATGATCATCCTTTAGCTTTTGATGGAGATTTACTTGTTAATGATCTGAAAAAACTTATTGCAGGTCAAGAAATTCAAAAACCAGTATATGATTATGTTCAACATACACGTAGTGCAGAAGTGATTAAGCAATTGCCTAAAGATGTAGTCATTTTAGAGGGATTATTTGTATTAGATGATCCAAAGTTAAGAGAACTTATGGATATTAAAATTTATGTAGATACAGATGATGATATTCGCATTATTCGTCGGATTAAACGTGATATGGAAGAAAGAGGACGTAGTTTGGATTCTATTATTACGCAATATTTGACACAAGTAAAACCAATGTATCATCAATTTATTGAACCGACTAAGAGATTGGCAGATATTATTATTCCAGAAGGTGGAAATAATCAAGTCGCCTTAGATTTAATTGTTACCAAAATTGCCAAAATTTTAGATTGTTAAGTGCGTATAATGGAAAGTAGGGATAAGAATGATTGCTTTTGTATGGGCAGAAGATAGCCGCGGTTTGATTGGTAAACAAAATGTATTGCCCTGGCATTTGCCAAATGATTTAAAATTTTTTAAACAAGTGACAACAGGGCATACTATCGTTATGGGAAGAAAAACGTTTGATGGTATGGGGAAACGTCTGTTGCCTAAACGACAAACGATTGTGATGACTCAAGATAAGCATTATGACGGAAATGGTGCAATAATATGCGATAATATTCAAGAAATTGTAACTTTAGCTAAAAACACAGACGTGTATGTGATTGGCGGCTCGCAAATATTTGATTTATTTATGCCATACGTTGACAAATTATATCAAACTAAAATCCATCATACATTTGACGGTGATGCGTATATGGCAAAGATTGATTACACCCGATTTAAAAAAGTGTATGAGGAGCAAGGCGAGTTAGACGATAAAAATAAATATGCACATACGTTTTATATTTTTGAAAGACTTACATAAAAACAAAGAAAAGGACTGTTTTTCAGTCCCTTTCTTTGTTTTTATCGTGAATTTGCAATGTAAATAGGATAGGTAAATATTTTTTCAAAGCAAAGTATAGAATTGGTACAAAAATAGCTGTTACTGCAGAGGTAATAAATGTATTAGTCATTGAGCTAAGTGCTAATCCGAATGCTGTAGAATTTCCAACAATCAAATAATTGGTAATCAGTTTACGGGTAAAAATAACAATGATTTTAACAATTCCAGCAAGCACACCTAAAGTGGCAATGTTTTTTAATGTATCTTTGTGCTGCACATGTGTATAAAATACATGTAATGTCAAGATAACAATAATAGACTCTAATAAAGTAAAATGTACAGAAGTGATGTAATTGTTTAATAAATCAAAGATAAAAAAGCCAACACAAGCTGAAATCATACCATAAGTGGTGCCTAATGCTAAAAAACTAATCACAACTAATGCATTTCCAAGGTGTACTATTGCAGGTGGGACTGGAATTTTAAAAAATGAAGTGCCTAAAAAAATGATGGCAGCAAAAAGTGCAGTATAAATTAATTGTCTAGTTTTATTTGGTGTCATAATAATTCCCCTTTATAAGATGATGTAATTGATGAAGCTGTTTCTCAAAAATAATACCGTGCGTTATCTCACGATTTGACGCGCATGTGTCGTGTAGACAAGCTACAATAAAATCCAGAGCCATTTGGACTCCTTGAGGTAAAGGTATATGATGCAACGTAAAAGCTGCAATGAGCGCACTAAACATATCGCCGCTACCAAAAAAGTGATGTGGAATATATGAGGACGAACAGTAGTGACACTCTCCTTGATGTAAAAACATTGCTCCAATTGATTGCTTGTCAAAAGAAATTCCTGTAATAATAATGGTATCTACGTGTAACTGTGTATGAAGTGTTTCAAGAAGGTGTTGAATGTCTTCGTATGTATAGGTAGATAAGTAATTTCTATTAGCTAATAAACAGGCTTCTGTTAAATTCGGCATGATAATGTCGGCTTTTTGGCATAGACGAGCCATGTGCATAGGATACTCATTTGAAAAACCACGGTATAAATGTCCATTATCAGCCATAACAGGATCAACAATGAGCAACTGATGTTTTGGAAGATGACTTAATAGATAGTCAATTTGTGCATCATCATTAAAATAGCCGGTTAAAATAGCATCAAATGATAAGTTTAATGTTTCCCAATGCTTGAGTATAGCACTCATATCATGTTGCAAAGTGCAACGGTAAGGGTTTGGAAAAGCCGTATGTGTAGATAAAAGAACACTAGGCAATAAACTTGTTTCAATTTGACAGCTAGATAATAATGGTAAACTGGCTGAAATAGCAACTTTGCCAAATCCGGATAAGTCATTAATGAGTAAAAGTGACGGTAGTCTCATAATGTTTTCTCCATATCGTGATGTAAAATATTGGCTTCTTCATATTCTTCTCCAACAATGTGGTACCCCAATTTTTCGTAAAATGGAATGGCATGATTTTGCGCCCCTAAAGTTAAACAAGTTAACTGTAAAGCAGAAGCGTAGCGTTCTATTTCACGTAAAAGCTGATGTCCAATGTTTTTTCCTCGGTGTGATGCTAAAATGGCAACACGTTGTACTTTGCCTATAGTTTCACTTTTAAAGTATAAACGTGCAGTACCAATTGCTTGATGTTGGTCATACACAACAACGTAATGGCATTTATCTTCTAATGCGTCAATTTCTAAATCTGGATGAACGTGTTGCTCCTTAATAAAAACGGCTTCTCTAATGGAAAGAGAGTCATGATAAATAGGCGACTGTAAGTGTGTAGTCCATTTAAAATTCATAAAACACCTCGCTTTTTTTATTGTTTTTATTCCCATTGAAGATAAGTTTGCTTATAAGGTTATGCTTATCTGGTAAATGGTGAAAACATTATCTTATTTAAAGCATTTTTAGTTTGACAATGTGCTTTTCATAATTACATCTATTATAATAAAAATTTACAATAAATGAAACTAGAATATTTTGAAAGTGATGTGCTTTTTTTAATATATAAAATGTGATAGAATAGTTAAGATAAAATATGAAGTATGAGGGATAACTTATGGAAACTAAAATGTTTAAACGGATTAAAGAATTAACGGAGTTACAAAGTACAAGTGGCTTTGAACACAATGTTAGACAATATATGATTGAAAAAATGACACCTTTGGTAGACAGAATTGAGCAAGATGGTTTAGGTGGTGTCTTTGGAATTAGAGAACATCAAGATAAACAGGCACCAAAAGTGATGGTTGCTGCACACATGGATGAAGTAGGCTTTATGGTTTCTCAAATCACTGATAGAGGACTTTTTAAAGTCATTTCGTTAGGGGGATGGAACCCTTATGTTATTTCTGCACAACGCTTTACTTTGCAAACTTCAAAAGGCGATTATCCATGTGTATCCTCATCAATTCCACCACATTTATTACGTGGAACAAATGGACAATCTCAGGTATCTGTGGATAGCATTTTATTTGATGCTGGATTTGAATCAAAAGAGGAAGCAGAAACTTTTGGTGTTAGACCAGGAGATACGATTGTACCATTAGTAGATACTATTTTAACGGCTAATGGAAAACGTATTATATCTAAAGCATGGGATAATAGATATGGTTGTACAGTTGTTTTAGATGCCTTGGAAACGTTACAGAATACGAAATTGCCTAATACGTTGATTGCTGGAGCTAATGTGCAAGAAGAAGTAGGATTGCGTGGTGCAAAAGGATCAACAACAAAATTTAAACCGGACGTATTTTTTGCTGTAGATTGTTCAGCAGCAGATGATACAGTAACGACAAATGGGACTTTTGGGCATTTAGGAAAAGGAACATTATTGCGCTTGCAAGATCCAAGTTTTATTTTATTACGAGGTATGCGTGAATTTTTATTAGATATTGCTCATACACACCATATTCCGTACCAATATTTTGTGTCTAAAGGTGGAACAGATGCAGGTGCTGCACATCAGAGTCATTACGGTGTGCCAAGTGCAGTTATTGGCGTTGTGGCGCGTTATATTCATACACATCAGACTTTGTTTTCTATTGAAGATTATGAAGCTGCTAGAGAGTTACTCATTCAAGTGATAAAAGCCTTGGATAGTAGTACATTGAATACCATTAAATCAATGAATTAGGAGAAAATTATGTTTTTAGCTTTTTACAATAAAGAACATGTTGGCGATACGTTACTATTGTTAGCAAAAGAAACAAATCATAGTGTGGAAACACAAAGCCATGGACAGATTACACGTATTTATGATAAACAAACACAAGAAACATTAGCTTATAATATTTTTCATATTTCTGAGCATCTTCATTTAGATAAAACAGGATTTGTGACATTAAGTTGTGAACAAGTAGATGTAGTTAATCGGTTATTGCAAGAGTCAGGATTCATGCCTATTACAGTAGATAATTCACCAAAATTTGTTATAGGACATGTTGATTCATGCATAGAGCATCCAGATTCTGATCATTTGCATATTACACAAGTGTCAATTGGAGAAGACAAACCTCTCCAAATTGTTTGTGGTGCAGCAAATGTGAATCAAGGTCAGCTAGTTGTTGTTGCTAAGATTGGTGCAGTTATGCCAAGCGGACTTATTATTTGGCCAGGAGAATTGCGTGGAGTAGAAAGTTGTGGAATGTTATGTTCAGCAAAAGAATTGGCTTTAGAAAATTATCCAAGTCAAAAAGGTATTTTAGTGTTGGAACAAGGTCAAGTTGGGCAATCTTTTTTTCAGTAGGAGATAAATGATGAAAGAATTTCCTAACTATTTGATGAGCGAGGCAAATCAACAGTATAAAAGACAAAAACAGGAATCATTACCTAGTGTATCTGTTATTGCCTCATTAAAGACCACAACACATGATTACCATGAACAAAAAAGACGAGTTTATCAAGAAAAAGAGTTGGCATCTTTAGAACAAAACCCTAGAAAACCTTTTATACCCAAAATATTGCCACCTTCATTACAAGTAAATCGTCTTGAACAGGTTGATTATCATACTATAAAAGAAAGATTACGTTGGAGCGACAATGACGTGTTGCTATTTGATGAAAATCAATGTGTTTTACATGAAAATTTAAAAATTATGTCGACCTCAGTTGAAGAAAAGACAACACATGTTAAACCAACTAAGCGAGGATTAAATCAATCTATGAACGGAATTTTAGAAAAAGAAATTTCTCCAAATCGCTATTTTAATAAGTCTAAATAAGAGAGTGAAATTTATATGAATACAAATAAAATATATCATTTTACAGGCATTAAAGGTTCTGGAATGAGTGCCTTGGCACTTATTTTGCACGGAAAGGGAGAACGTGTGCAGGGAAGTGATAAACCTGATTACTTTTTTACACAAAAAGGATTGGAAGATGCACATATTCCGTTGTATGATTTCAATGAAGCAACATTAACTGAAAATCATATTGTTATTGCAGGAAATGCCTATTCTGATGAGCATGTTGAATTAGTTGCAGCTAAAAAAGCAGGAGCTGAAATTATTCGATACCATAATTTTTTAGGAGAACTTATCAAAAATTATACGAGTATTGCTGTAACGGGATCTCATGGAAAAACAACGACTACAGGATTGTTGTCACATGTGTTGAAAAAATTAAAACCGACCAGTTATTTAATTGGAGATGGGACAGGTTTTGGACACGAAAATGCAAATTATTTTGTACTAGAAGCCTGTGAGTATCGTAGACATTTTCATGCTTATAGTCCAGATTATGCCATCATGACTAATGTTGATTTTGATCATCCAGATTATTATCACCATATTGAAGATGTGTATAATGCTTTTGAAACTTTTGCAACACAAGTTCAAAAAACAGTTGTGGCGTGCGGTGAGGATAAGTATTTAAAACGCTTATCGCAGGTTAAAGATGTGTTTTATTATGGGTTTTCAGATGATAATCACATGGTTGCCAAACATATTCAAAGAGATACACAAGGAGCAACTTTTGATGCGTATGTGAATGGAACATTGTACGGAACGTTTTATGTGCCAGTTTATGGGCAGCATAACGTATTGAATACTTTGGCAGTCATTTCGATATGTTATTTAGAAGGATTTAGTGCTGAAGAAGTGGCTGATGCCATTCGTACATTTTCAGGTGTAAAACGTCGTTTTTCTGAAAAAACAGTAGGCGATATTACAGTTATTGATGATTATGCACATCATCCTTCAGAAATTTTTGCAACTTTAGATGCTATTCATCAAAAATATCCTGAAAAAGAGGTTGTTGTTGTTTTTCAACCACACACTTTTACACGTACGGTCGCTTTACTAGAAGAATTTGCAGAAGTCCTATCTGTTGCGGACACAGTCTATTTATGTGAAATTTTTGCATCAGCAAGAGAAAAAGAGGGGAATATTACTATTCAAGATTTAGCTGATAAAATTACAAAAGAAGTGAATATTTTAGATAGCAAAAATCTATCAAAATTATTGAATTATCATGATGCAGTTATTGCTTTTATGGGTGCTGGAGATGATGTTTACACAATTTCTCAACAATATGTCAATTTACTAGGGGAATTGCAGTTAAATAAACAATAAGATGATATGGCGAAAGAGTATTTCTTTCGTCCTTTTATAAATGTATGCTTATTAAAGCATGTATAATCTGAATGATTGTTCTAGTTAACTGTAATAATAAAATGGAGTAAATACTCTCCATTATTTTTTAGGAGATATAAAATGTTCTGTGGGGTGCAGGAAAAAATAATAGCAGATATTTATGATATGCTATAGTTATGAGATAAGATATAAGGAGGATGCCATGCCGAAGTTACTATTAATTGATGGGAGTAGTTTAGCATTTAGAGCATTTTATGGATTAAACCAGTTAGATAAATTTAAAACGAAAAAAGGGTTTCACACGAATGCGCTATATGCTTTTCATACAATGCTTGATGCAATGTTAAAAAGAGAATGTGCGGAATATGTTTTAGTAGCGTTTGATGCTGGGAAAACGACGTTTAGAACGGAACTGTTTGCAGAATATAAAGGTGGACGTGCTAAAATGCCTGAAGAATTAGCGGAACAATGGCCTTATTTTCCAGTTATGCTAGATGCTTTAGGTATTAAACATTATGAATTAGCTAATTATGAGGCAGATGATATTATTGGAACATTAGCTAAGCAGGCGGAAACAGAAGATATAGATGTTGTCATTTTATCTGGAGATAAGGATATGATACAGCTTGTCAGTTCACATGTACGTGTTGACATTACACAAAAAGGGAATGAAGTGAAGTCTTATACGATAGAGAGTATCCAAGAAGATATGCATATTACACCACGTCAAATTATTGATGTAAAAGGATTGATGGGAGATTCATCAGATAATTATCCCGGAGTAACTAAGGTAGGAGAAAAAACAGCCTTAAAATTAATTCAAGAGTTTGGGAGTATTGAGGGTGTATACGAACATATTGACATGCAAAAAGGGAAGTTGAAAGAAAATTTAGTTAATGATAAAGAGATGGCTTTTTTAAGTAAAACGTTGGCAACAATTAATCAAGATGCACCAATTGCTTTAAATGTAAAAGATACCTTATATCAAGGAAAGCAAATGGAGCAGCTAAAAGAATTTTATGTACAGATGGAATTTAATCAATTTTTAAAACAGATTGATGTTTCCCAAGAAAAAGAAATTGTTTTAGAGCAATATCATTATGTAGATACGATTACTTCAGAAATGTTAGGGAAGGAGAGTGTTTTACATGTTGAATTGTTAGAAGAGAATTACCATACTGGAACGCCTTTAGCAATCGCTTGGACTAATCAACAACATATTTACGTTACCAATTGGGAAAGTGCTTATCACTCGTCAGTACTAAAAGAATGGTTAGAAAATGAGCAGGTGGCAAAAATAGTATATGACTCTAAACGCATAAAAGTGATGCTATCTCGCTACGGTATAGATATAAAAGGCATAATGTTTGATGTGCTACTAGCGTCATATATTATTAACGTGAATAATCATTATACAGACTTATCAATGCTTGTTACTGAATATGGTGTGAGCAATGTTCAAAGCGATGAAACTGTTTATGGAAAAGGGGCCAAACTCTCTATTCCAGAGCAGAAAGTCATTGCCCAACATATTGCTCAAAAAGTACGAGCACTTTCTAATATTACACCGATTTTAAAAGAAAAATTAACAAGCCAATGTCTAGATGAATTATATTATGATATGGAGTTACCTTTGGCTGATGTGTTAGGCAATATGGAGATAGTCGGTGTCCACGTTAAAGAAGATACGTTGCAAAATATGGGCGTTGAACTGGCAGAAAGAATACATGTGCTAGAAAAAGAAATTCATCATTTAGCTGGAGAAGCATTTAATATTAGCTCACCAAAACAGTTAGGGTCTATTTTATTTGAAAAGCTAGGATTACCTAAGGGGAAAAAGACAAAAACAGGTTATTCAACAGCTGTAGAAGTTTTAGAAAAGCTAATAGATGTACCAATAGTTGAAAAGATTTTAGACTATAGACAGCTAACAAAATTAAATTCAACGTATGTAGAGGGATTATCTAAATTTATTGCCACAGATCAAAAAATTCATACACGCTATGTTCAAACGTTAACACAAACTGGACGATTAAGCTCAACAGATCCTAATTTACAAAATATTCCTATTCGTATGGAAGAAGGGCGACGCATACGACAAGCGTTTGTGCCAAGTCAAGAGGATTGGCTAATGCTTTCTGCGGATTATTCACAAATTGAATTACGTGTTTTGGCTCATATTTCTCAAGATGAGCACATGAAATTGGCGTTTGTTCAACAAGAAGATATTCATACAAGCACAGCTATGCGTGTGTTTGGCGTGTCAAAACAGGAAGTAAATTCTGATATGCGGCGTCAAGCAAAAGCTGTTAACTTTGGTATTGTTTATGGCATTAGTGACTATGGTTTGTCACAAAATTTGAACATTTCACGTAAAGAAGCGCAACAATTTATAGACACATATTTTGATAAATATCCTAATATTAAACAATATATGGAAAATATTGTTAATCATGCTAAATCACAAGGATATGTTGAAACATTGTTCAATCGTAGACGCTATTTACCTGACTTAACATCAAGTAATTTCAATATTCGTTCTTTTGCAGAGCGTACAGCAATGAATACACCAATTCAGGGGAGTGCTGCAGATATTATAAAAATTGCCATGGTCAAAATGAGCAAATTATTAAAAGAAAAAGGTCTATCTTCACGCATGTTATTACAAGTACATGATGAACTAATTTTTGAGGTTCCACCACACGAAGTAGATATTATGAAAGAGCTTGTGAGTTCTGTTATGGAAAATGCAGTTTCTCTATCTGTACCATTAAAAGTAGATTGTCAAATCGGAAAAACACTCGAATTGTAAAGCCAAGTGCAACAGTACATGAAAAATACTAAAGTCACAGTCTATGTCTGTGTGCGACATAGTTGTTTTGTAATGGAATAGGTGTAACGGTCAAGGTATTAGCGTAGCGAGCCTTTACGGTTACACCTATTCTGTTATAGTTTATGTCGTTGCACACAAACGATTAAACATAGTATGAGGTGTATCATAGTCTAGTATACGTCTAGGTCTATTATTTAACGCATTTTGTATAGTTGTTATCATTTGAATAGGTACTAAATTAAATGATTTTCCCTTTGGTAAAAATTCTCGAATTAAACCATTGTGATTTTCATTAGTCCCTCGT
>NZ_SPPB01000070.1 GCF_004570605.1 Granulicatella sp. WM01
TGAAATAGTATAGCCCTCGTTTAATAATATTTCAATTTGACTTCTTTCTTTATCACTTAAGTGTTTATAGTGTCGTTTTGTGGTATAATGTACTTCAGACATGAAAATCTTCCTATCTATTTGGTTTAGCAACTTTAGTATAGCTGATTTTCATGTTTTTTTGTTTATTTTTATTTGTTGCACTTCATTTTACAACACGGGATTGATTTTTTGATATAGAAAGACGAATTTATAATGAAAATCGTTAATTGATCATTAGACAATGTATATCTTCTCTTTTGCTCATCTATTGTTTAATGTAGTTTAAATAAGGTGGACTATTTTGACTGTTTAATCGTGTTTTTTCCAGTTAGAACAAGTGTTTAATAACATGACGTTCCTTTATAAATGACTTGTACAAAGAAAAGAATAGGTGTTATAAATACAAAAAATAGAAAAGTGTGACGTATAAATTACATGGAAGTGATTGACATTTTGAAAAACTCTTGTATAATTTAAAACGTAATAATTACGATTTAAAAAAGAAGGGATACTCTTTATATGAACAAAAAGCTCATTGCAGCAGGCACATTAAGTGCAACTTTATTAGTTTCAGGAACTTATTTATTCATGCAACAACAGCCAGACAATTCGCTTGTGCAACAACAAATATCGTCAAGTCGGAAAAATGTGACAACAGAGTTTTCAAGAACATCTAAGGAATACGAGGAAATCGCAAATGCTCTAAAAGCAACTAAAGAACCTATTATTGTTGGACAAGTATTTGAAAATGGTTATTTGAAAAAACATGGCAATCATTATCATTTTGTAATGGGACAAGTCCCACAAGATGCTATATATGAGCTTATTGATATGTCTGGAGAAGATGGCTATACATTTAATCCTACGGATATTGTGGAAGAAAATGCTTTAGGCTATGTTGTTAAGCATGGAGATCATTATCATTTTATTTATAAAAAAAATGGTAATCCAAGTACACAAACTTCTCAAATTTCAACACATCATGTCGATTCAGAGGGACACAATCATACACAGGGGCATACTAATCAAAGCTTAAGTCCATTAGAGCAACGTGTTGCTGAAATTATGCAAAAATATCATTTAACACGTGAGCAAATTATGGTGAATGAACAAGAGCAAAGTATTATTTATCCACATGGTAATCACTATCATTATGAAAAAATAGGTGAGGTGTATCATGACCATTCTCATGAAGATGATGAACATCATGAAAGCCATAATCATCATGATATTAATGTCCACACTCACGACAATACACAAAAAAATGATACACAATCCAATGTTTCACAGGTAGATGACACGCAAAAACAGAATGAGGTAGCACCAAATGAAACACAAAGTCCTCTTGAACAACGTATTGTTGAAATTATGCAAAAATATCATTTGACACGTGAGCAAATTATTGTGAACGAACAAGAAGAAAGTATTATTTACCCACATGGCAATCACTATCACTATGAAAAAATAGGTGATGCACATCATAACCATTCTCATGAAGAAGATGAACATCATGATGATCACCACGATAACGATCATGAGGACAATAAACAAAAAGATGATACAGATTCAAGTGTGCCAAAAACAGACGATACACCAAAGCAAGAGGATACAACATCAAATGAAACACAAAGTTCTCTTGAACAACGTATTGCTGAAATTATGCAAAAGTACAATTTAACACGTAATCAAATAAAAGTGGATGAAGAACATAATGCAATTATTTATCCACATGGACATCATTACCATTATGAAAAAATTGATTCAACAAAACCTTTAACACATCATCATGATCATCATATTGAAGAAGAGAAAGATGATGGTACTATTCCAAATGAAGCACAAAGAATTATTGGACCATTTGCAGTGACTAGAGATGAATTGTTGAATAAAGAAGCGATTTTAAAACGTTATCCAAACATCAATGTTAATGATATAAATAATTACCATATTGTTGGATTTTTAGCTTTTCCGAATGGACGAGAAAAAGTAGGACATTTAACTCTTAATGATCAATTGACTGATGGTGTAGTGTATTTAGTGCTAAAAAATATTCCTTGGCAAGAGGTTTCAACGACTGTTCAAGTTCCGAAAGTACAACCAATGGACGAATATTACTTTAAGAGTTGGACGTACGATGTTCCAACAGAAGGTGTTGTTGATTATGCACGTATTTTTGGAGCACAATTTAGATTAGAAAAATACAAAAATACGCCAAATATTTTAGGACCGTCAACAACACAAGAGATTAAAGGAACAGATCAAGTTGATCTAAATGATTATGTTGCCATTAATTTCCATGCATTATTTAATGGAACGTTATTAATTAATGGGCAACAGACAAAACATGCTTTCTATTTAGTTAAGCAAGGGCTCACATGGAGAGAGGCTTTTGCAAGTGGTTTAACGCTTCCACAAACCCGTGCAGAAGAGTGGCATGAATTTAATGGATTTTCAACTGACCTGTCAACTCGATTAGATGAAAAAGTTACATCATCTATTATTTGGGCGAAATTTGGCGTTACTTCCTTAATTATTGGACCGTATACACCAGCTAATTCAAGTCAGCCACTTGATGAGGGAGATAGAAATCGTCCACATCCAAATGATAGTTCAATGCCTTACGATAAAGAAAAATATGTGTCTATTGCATTTGTATCAAGTGGACAAGGGAATTTAGAAACATTTTTAGATAGTGGAAAAACTCTGACCTATATTGTCAGAAAAGGATCAAAATGGCAAGATGTCAAATACGATTTTCCAAATTTTGTAGCAGATGCTGGGTATGAGGCTAAATTAGTTACTCCACTTCCAGCTGATGAAGCTGTTGTGAGCGAATCTAAAGTTTATTATGTTCAATTTGAACCAGTATCTAATACTGTAGAGTCTAAAGATAATGAATTTAAATCATCTGCTGTAGATCATGATGAAGCTGTTGCAGTAAAAGAAGAGCATGTTTTAGAAGAAATACAAGAGACAACAGAAAGCACTCTTGAAGCTAGCGTGGAAAACTCACAAGAATATACAGATGAAACAAATCAAGTGGGTGATCCACGTGAGCATGAAGAAAATAAAGAGCAAGATAAAGAATTAGAAGCAAATGCTTTTAATAAAGATGATGATATAAATAAACCACGTAACTAACATATAGAATAATTATAGAAATTGAAAAGAGTAAGGGCAATGGAAAAGATATTGTCCCTACTCTTTTAATCTAGAGAGGAAATATTAATAACTCGTATGTTATATTATTTCTTAGAGAAAGCCAGTAGCTGTCGAAGATGTTAGAGAACATAATTGACTGTACAGTTTTTGTGCGAGTATTTAGATGTTTTTATTAAAAAAGTATATGTGATAAAAGTTGCACAGTGCAGTCAACTATAAAACAATGTTAAATGGCGATTAGTATTTCTGAATTAACAATATTAAGTTCTGTTTATGCAGGTGTAGTTTATAATAAATACTCCAAAAGTTATATAAAAGCATATCAGAAAATGATTATCTGAAATAGTGAATGGAATAATGCATCGTTAATGATTTATATTCATTGTAAGCTCATGAGAATATATCATTAGTCGTTAAATAGATCATCAGAAATGTTGAGTGGTTCATGTGATAAAGGTAAATCAACATATTTCTCATCTACTTGTTCAATCTGTACTTTTCCATTAAAAAGATTTTGAACAGTTTGAATAAATTGTTCTAATTCTTGGCTGAGTACTCCACAGACATAAGTCGCGTGTTGAGTATAGTGTGTATGGATTAATTCGTAGGTATGTTGTGTCAGAAAGTAATCAAATTTTCCTACTTGAGCATACTCGAGTGTGATATGAACAATAGCTTGCTTGGTGTGTCTAATAATGCCTAATTGATTTAAGGCGAATGATACGGAAGATGAATATGCACGAATTAATCCTCCAGCACCAAGTTTAGTGCCTCCGAAATAGCGCGTGACAACGGCTGCAATATAGTGCAATTCTTGTTTTTTTAATACTTCTAGCATAGGCACCCCGGCTGTACCACTAGGCTCACCGTCATCATGTGCTCGTTGGATTAAGTCAGTTTCTCCGATTAGATAAGCAGAGCAATTATGAGTAGCTTTGCGATGTTCTTTTTTTATGTGTTGAATAAATTGTAAGGCGTCTTGTTCATCATTGACACGCTTTAAATGACAAATAAACCGAGAGCCTTTGATAGTTATTTCAGCGGATCCGTCACGAGCGATTTGTTTATATTCTTGCATAATAATCTCCAATCAAATTTTTGAAACTTTGTCTACTTTAAAGTATAATGAAAATAACATTATAAGGCAATAGGAGAGAAGTATGACAAATCATATTGTACTGTTTGAACCACAAATTCCTGCAAATACTGGAAATATTGCACGCACATGTGCAGGAACAAATGCTGTGCTACATTTAATTAAGCCATTAGGTTTTTCAACGGACGATAAACAATTAAAACGTGCAGGACTAGATTATTGGCACGATGTTTCCATTGTATACCATGATAATTTGAATGATTTTTTAACTTTTTTAGGCAATAAACCACTTTATTTAGTTACCAAATTTGCTAAACAGGTGTACAGTGATATAAAATTCAATCAGAATGAAGATAATTTCTTTATTTTTGGGAAAGAAACAACTGGGCTTCCAGAAGAATTTATGAAACTTTATGAAAAACAATGCATTCGTATTCCGATGAATGATGAACATGTTCGCTCATTAAATTTATCAAACACCGTTGCTATTGTGTTATATGAAGCATTACGGCAGCAAGAATTTATACATTTAGAACGTTCTCACACATATAATACGGAAAAAGCAGAACAGTTAGGGTGGTAATTATGAAAAGAAAATGGATAATGACGGCATTAGCTTTAGGTAGTGTGGTTACTTATCTTCAAAATAAACGTGTTTCAAAGTCAACTTACGAACTTCCTATTGCAGACTTACCGAATGCTTTGGAAGGATTTAAAATTATACAATTATCAGATATTCATTTTCCGAATGCGATTTTAGATGTGGCTCATCTTATTAAGCAGGTAAACCAAATAAAGCCGGATATGATTGTTGTTACTGGAAATGTCATCACGGCAAAAGCAAGTTATGATAGAAAAGAGCTGACCTATTTTATGCAGGGGTTGGTCAATATAGCTCCGACTTATGTTGTATCGGGATACCATGAATATAAAATGAAACATCCAGAAAAATTTAAGCAAGACGTTCGAGAAGCAGGAGCGGTTTATTTAGAAAATGACACAATATGGCATAAACATAATAATTCTGGAATATTAGTGATGGGACTGGATGAGACAACTGCACAACAAACTAAGGATAGTCTTTATTTAAGACGAATTTCGGTACCTGATGAGCATACATTTGATGTTAAAATTTTGTTGGCACATCATCCAGAATGGTTTTTATATTATCATACAGAAGAAGAAAAACTCCCAGATGTCACATTTTCAGGATATGCTCGAGGAGGACATGTACGTATACCAGGTATAGGAGGCTTGTTTTCAGAAAGTCAAGGTGCTATGCCACAATATACAGAAGGTGTTTTTTCGCATCCGATTTTAGATGATAAATTATTAGTTGTTAGCCGTGGGATTGGGACGCCTAAAAAATGGGCAGTACGTATTAATAATAAACCTGAACTAGTTGTTGCAATATTGACAAAAAAATAAGAAAAAGAGGAATACTATGGAAATGCAGTTATCACTGGCACTACAAAATAAATGGAAGCAATGTGCATTTGAAACGATGACGCCTGTTCAATCAGGTTGCTATAATTTGATTTGCAACAAACAAGATGTTGTTGCTATTTCGCCTACAGGAACAGGGAAAACTTTAGCCTATATATTGCCGTTGCTAAGCCAGGTTGAATCAAATGGTGAATTGCAAGTGTTAGTGTTGGTGCCATCTCAAGAACTTGCACAACAAGTCGCACATGTTTGGAGAGAATGGAGTGAATTAAGTGTACAAACGTTAACTGGTGGATCGAATTTAAAACGACAAATCGAACAATTAAAGCAAAAGCCGGAGATTATTGTTGCAACACCGGGCAGATTGAATGATATTGCCACGCAAAGCAAAAAAATTAAATTCCATCAATTAAAAACAATTGTGTTAGATGAAGTGGACTATTTACTCCAAGATGAACATTTGCCAACTATTAGACAAATTGTGAAACGTGCACCGTCACAACGGCAACTTCTCTTTTTTTCAGCTACACAAACACCGATTATTTATGACTTATCTAAATGGTTTAATACAACACCACTTATTCAAACATACGTTAAAGAAGATGATAAAGCGATACATGGGTACTTGCTAGTAGATGAAAGAAAACGTGTCGATATGCTGAAAAAAATAGCACAGAATAATCAAACAGTTGCACTTGTTTTTTTTCAACATGTTGCAGAACTTGCTATGGTATATGAAAAGTTAACATATCATAATATTTCTGTGGCGACATTACACAGTGATATGCATCATACGCAACGTAAAAATGCTTTAGATAAATTGAGAAGTAAAGATATAACATTTTTATTGACAACAGACGTTTCTGCTAGAGGGATAGATATTGTTGATTTACCTATGGTTATACATTATGATCTACCAAGGGAGAAATCGCAATATATTCATCGTTCTGGACGTACTGGACGTATGAGAAATAGTGGATTGGTTATAAGTTTTATTTCAGATAAACAATTGAAAGAGTATAAATCATTACTTCCAAAAGATATTTTGGCTGATGAATATCAATTACATTCCGGTGTTTTAATGTCAAAAACAACTAAAACACGTGTAATTAACCATAAAAAATCAAAAAATAAGTAAAAAGAATTAGGAAATGTATTATATTTGGTTATATATAATTGCAAATGTAAGCAATATAGCGTGATGAGTATAGTACACCAAAATGAATTGTAAAAAACTAGATTACACTTAGCGAAGTGGCTTTAAATTAGGAGTTAAAATCTTTAATTTAAAGCCATTTTTAATGCGTAGTAACTATTGTGAAGAAATTTTAACATCCAGTTTAGACGTTTTTTAATTTTAAAGTATTAGCTTAGTAGAAATATGTTAACACTGATATAAATGTGAAAAACATTATTCAATTACTATGTAAGAGGCTTGGGATGAGTGAGGAAATAATAAGGCAAATGTATCAAACTGGAGAGGATATTTCTGGAAAAATAGATTATGATAAAGTGTTAGAATTTACTTGTTCAATTAGAAAGAGTATTAAGTGAATAAAAATAATCTTATGAGAAATTTTACTGTAAGAGATGAGTATAATGCTAGTGAAATTGTGTTAACATGCTTTCTAAAAGTTTCAGCTGTATATTAACAGATTGAAAGGAAAAGAAATAAAGGATAGAGTAAATGATGATAGTGTGTAACAAAGATAAGGTTTTTAGATTGCTATGCATAAAAAATTCTACTAAAAAAAGAAATAATTAAAGAAAACTAGTCCAGAATGTTAGTGGTTAATCATTGGTTTAAATAAAAAAACCAATGGTGAAAAGAAAAAACAGTATTATCACGAATGTGGATGGCATCATTTATTATAAATATTCGTATATTGTATTTACAAAAAATAAGCAACAGAAAAAGAAATTTACCCAAAAAACATACTATAAATGTTGATATTATGCAGTTTTGAATAAAAAAGCAAAAAAAAATAAAAAAAAGTAAAAAAAGCAGTTGACAAAAAAAGAGGATGTTGGTAATATATACAAGTCGCCGCAAGGAGACAAGCCCTTTGAAAACTAAACATTATGAAACAAACCAAATGTGTAGGGAAAGTTA
>NZ_SPPB01000071.1 GCF_004570605.1 Granulicatella sp. WM01
ATTTATGGCGATTCAGTAGTGTTGCAATTTTTGAAATAGTATAGCCCTCGTTTAATAATATTTCAATTTGACTTCTTTCTTTATCACTTAAGTGTTTATAGTGTCGTTTTGTGGTATAATGTACTTCGGACATGAAAATCTTCCTATCTATTTGGTTTGGCAACTTTAGTATAGCTGATTTTCATGTTTTTTTGTTTATTTTTATTTGTTGCACTTCATTTTACAACACGGGTAAATTTTAATAGTGTAAAAAAATAGGATTATTGTTAAAATATAATTGACAAAAAAGCGTAATTTTTTTATACTGTTAAAGACTGTCTGAATATTTTATATGAAAAGGATAGATATAGTTTCGCTAGGAGGAGAATTTCATGAAAAGAACTTACCAACCAAAAAAACGTCATCGTCAAAAAGTACACGGATTTCGCAAACGTATGAGTACAAAAAATGGACGTCGCGTATTAGCAAGTAGACGTCGTAAAGGTAGAAAAGTTTTATCAGCTTAGATCACTGTTAAAGTGGTCTTTTTTTTATACTAATTTTGATATATAATGTGATAAACATGAAAGATTGGATTTTAACGAGTGAAAAAAATATATAGATTAAAAAAAGAAAAAGATTTCAAACAGCTATTTTATGCTAAGCGTTCTAAGGCAAATAAGCAGTGTATTATATATTATCTGGAAAGAAAAAATCAACCTTATTTAAGAACTGGAATATCTGTAAGTAAAAAATTAGGGAATGCTGTTGTTCGAAATCGTATAAAAAGAAAAATAAGACGTGCAATTTATGAATTAAGAGAATTATTTTGCGAAAATTATGATATAATAGTAATTGCACGTCAACCAATGGTAGAGATGAGTGTTCATGACATAAAAAAAAGTTTATTACATGTTTTACATTTATGTCATCTAATAAAAAATAAACATAAAGTGGAGGAAGATTAATCATTATGAACAAAATAAAAAAAGCGATGATTTTATTATTTATGACGTTCATGTTAACAGCTTGTGGAAATGTACAAGAAGGAGAATTTAATTTATGGCAATCTGTAATTGATTTATTATCTGGTAGTATAAAATATTTAGCAAATGCCTTTAATGGTAATTATGCCGTAGGAATTATTCTTTTTACGATTATAACACGTATTTTACTATTGCCAATTTTACAATATCAAAGCAAAATATCACGTAAAACAGCAGAATTACAGCCGGAAATGAAACGATTAAGAGAACAATATTCTGCTCGTGATAGAGAAACACAAATGCAATTACAAGAGGCTATAAAAGAATTAAATGCTAAACATGGTGTTAATCAATGGGCGGGTTGTTTACCAATGTTGATTCAAATGCCAATTATGATTGCTTTATATCAAGCTGTAGGGGCAACAAAAGAAATTCACGAAGGTCATTTTTTCTGGGTTGAATTAGGTAAAGCGGATCCTTATTTTATTTTACCTATTTTAGCAGCTTTCTTTACATGGTTAAATTCTTATTTAATATTACAAGGTCAACCTAAAAATGCACAGCAAATGAAATTTTTACAGTTGTACTTTATGCCGGGAATGATTTTCTTTTTCAGTATCTCTGTCAACTCAGCACTTGCTTTATATTGGTTAGTAGGTAATATTTTTGCAGTTGTTCAAACTTTAATATTAAACAATCCATTTAAATTACGTCAAGAGCGTGAAGATAAATTAAGAGCAGAAAAAGCGAAAAAAAGAGCCATTAAACGTGCCATTAAAGAGGCAACGAGTAAAAAATAATAAAGGAGGATTTTATAATGGAAAAATTAGTTATTCAAGATAAAACCGTTGAACAAGCCATTTCAAAAGGATTAATTAAATTAAATATTACAAAAGATGAAGCAAATATTGTGGTTAAAGACGAAGGAAAAAAAGGTATTTTTGGATTTGGTCAAAAAGATGCTATTATCGAAATTTCAAAAAAAGAATCAATAATTTTAAATGATGTTAGTTATGTACGAGAAGAAGTAGAGATTGAACGTGTAGAGGAAATTGAAAAAATTGATGTGATTGAACATCATGATAATGAACATAGTGAGTTGTACCAGTTTGTTTGTCAGTATTTAAGTGAGGTATCTAAAGAATATGGTGCAGATATTACTGTTCAAGTTAAAGAAACGTCTAAAAAAATTATATTTCAAATTGAAACAGAAAAAGCAGGTCTGCTAATTGGAAAACATGGAAAAATTATCAATGCTTTACAAATTTTAGCGCAAACTTTAGTTTATCGTGATTATGAAAAGGCACCGATGGTAGTTGTGAATATTGGTGATTACAGACAAAAACGTGAAGAAAAATTAAGAGAAATTGCTGATAGAACGGCAAAACGTGTGTTAAAAACAAAGCAAGCTATCTTTTTAGAGCCTCTTCCAGCATTTGAGAGAAAAATTGTACATGCATGTTTAAGTAAATATGAGCATATTTCAACACATTCAGAAGGAAAAGAACCTTATCGCTACCTAGTAGTTTCTTTAGGAGAGTAGTATAAAAAAGTGTTGGTAAACTAAAAGTTTACCAACACTTTTTTTCGTATATCAAATAAAAATCCAAAATGATGTATTTTAGAAAGTAGTTTTTTTATAGATAATGAAATAATTTTAATATATATGTGATGCTATTAAATTTATGTTTATGAGTACCAGTTCTAAGAAAGTAAAGATTTAAAATAAGCGTTTCATATATATTAAAATATATAGAATACTAACAAATAAAAAATTATATGGTAAAAATTTTTTTCACTTTTTAGTTCCGTTTAATGATTAATGAATGGCATATTCCATGTTGTATTGTCCAAATAGTTCATTTTCATATAACAAATGATAATGTAAACTAATTTTTGTTATGTTGCCATGGTACATCGTAATGGATACTTTTTTTGTTACTATGTTCAATAACAATTGTCCTTGTGGAAGATGATAAGTTGTTTGTGTTATATTTTTTTCAGAAAAAATCATTTTTTTAACAGCATGATTTTGCCATAAAATAGTTAATGTGTTATCTAAAGGAGAATATTTTAGCGTGATACCATGGCTTTCTTTATCGTAATAACGTAAATAGTGTATATTATTTTTTATCACGTAATCCCCTTCATAACGATTGTTTATAGTGACTTTTTCATCACATTGTTGAATAGTTGAGATAAAGGAAATTGTAGTTTTGTTTTTTTGTGTCATTATCGAATCCCCAGTGCCATTCTAGCATAGCGTGACATTTTATCTTTTGTCCAAAGTGGTGTCCAAACAAGATTGACCGTCACTTTTTTGACATGCTCTAAACGTAATAATGATTTTTTGACGTCTTCCATAATAATATCAGCCAAAGGACAACCAACAGTTGTTAGTGTCATTGTTACAACACAGTGTCCATCATCTTCTAAATCAATGCCATACACTAACCCTAAATTAATAATATCAATACCTAATTCTGGATCAATGACTTGCTCTAAGGCATCTAAAATATCATTTTTAATCTGATTGATAATTTCTTGATTAATTTCGCTCATTTTCATCTCCAATAAATCTGACTTCTGTTTCTAAATCTACATTAAATTGTCTTTTTACTTCTTGTTGAACATAAGCAATTAAATGTTTATAGTCTGTAGCTGTTCCATTATCAATATTAACCATAAATCCAGCATGTTTTTTAGATACTTCCACACCACCGATGCGTTTACCTTGTAAATTGGCATCTTGAATGAGTTTTCCTGCAAAATATCCCTCAGGACGTTTAAATACACTTCCACATGAAGGATATTCTAGTGGTTGTTTTGATTGTCTTAAATGATTTAGCTCTGTCATTTTTTCTAAAATGCTTTCCTTATTGCCATGTTCTAATTTAAGAGTGGCTCCAATAATAATGTCAGTAGAGTTTTGAATAATACTGTAACGATAATCAAAAAGCATTTCATCATGAGTATAGCTTTTTAATTGTCCATTTTCGTCGATAACATGAACTGCTTCAACAATATCTTTCATTTCTCCACCATAAGCACCGGCGTTCATATAAATTGCACCGCCAACACTTCCTGGAATACCACAAGCAAATTCTAGTCCTGATAAAGATTGTTCACTAACTTGTTTAGATAAATCAATTAATGTCATGCCACTTGATACATGAACATAGGTATCTTCGAAACGAATATCATTTATATATTCTAGCATGATGACAATACCTTTTATACCAGTATCTTTGACGATAACATTACTTGCATTTCCTAATGTTGTAATAGGGATAGACTGATTTTTTGCCCAAATAATTAACTCAGATAATTCTTCTTTAGATTTTGGAAAAGCCAGAATATCTGCTTTTCCTCCAGTTTTTGTGTATGTATAAGATGATAAAGGTTCATCTACAAATAGTGTCATGGAAGAAAAATGCGTCAATAATTGATGTTTCCACATAAAAATTCCTCTTCTCTTAATGTAATACATCTATTATAAACATAAAAAAGGAATTTTGACAATGAAAGTAAAATATATTATCATGGTCATTAGCTTTCTACATAAACAAAAAAGAAATAAAAAAGCGCCAGGCCATATATATGGTGACGAGGAATGAGTTTATCGAAATATTCGGCGGATGACTCAAGGCTTAGTGAAGTCTACAGAATACAACAAAAAAACGTCAGTTAACAAATATGTATTCCCTCACTTAGAAAGCTATATTTTAATATATAGGAGGTTTTTTATGTGTGGTATAGTAGGATACATAGGAAATGAACAAGCACAACCTATTTTGTTAACAGGGTTGGAAAAATTAGAATATAGAGGATATGATTCGGCAGGTATTTATGTTGTTGAACATCAAAAAGGATACTTATTTAAAGAAGTTGGGAGAATTCAACAATTAAAAGAAGCAACAGATTATTCAATCTGTGCCACTTACGGTATAGGTCATACCCGTTGGGCTACTCATGGTGTGCCTAGTACACAAAATGCTCATCCACATCAATCTTTTGATAAACGTTTTACTTTAGTGCATAACGGAGTTATTGAAAATTACCAAGAATTAAAGGAAACTTATTTGTCACATGTGGTGCTACAAGGACAAACAGATACAGAAGTTATTGTATCTCTTATTGCTTATTTTGCTCAAGAAAAACAATGGTCGGCCAAGCAATCATTTCAATATGTATTGTCACTAATTCATGGATCTTATGCTTTTGCTTTGATTGATAATCAAACACCTGATGTTATTTATGCAGCAAAGCATAAAAGTCCTTTATTAGTAGGTATTGGTAGTCAATTTAATATGGTATGTAGTGATGCTATGGCAGGAATTCATCAAACACGTCAATTTATTGAGTTACATGATGGAGAATTTGTCACTTTGACGAAAGCAGATGTTTCTATTGAAAAAGATGGACACATTATTCAACGCCAATCTTATACAGCACAGATTGATGCATCAGATTTAGAAAAGGGAACGTATCCTTTTTATATGTTGAAAGAGATTGATGAGCAGCCAGCAGTGTTAAGACGAATTATTAAAGAATATACAAAAGACAATCAATTAGATATTCCAAATGATGTGAAACAAGCTATTTTGACATCTGATCGTATTCATATTATTGCATGTGGAACAAGTTATCATGCTGGTTTAGTTGGAAAATATTATTTAGAAACATTCGCACATATTCCAACAGAAGTTCATATTGCAAGTGAATTTTCATATCATCCACCATTGATTAGTGGAAAACCATTCTTTATATTTATTTCCCAGAGTGGAGAAACTGCAGATAGCCGTCAAGCGTTAGTAAAAATAAATGAGTGGAATTATCCAAGTTTAACATTGACTAATGTTAATGGCTCAACTTTATCAAGAGAATCTAACTACACACTATTATTACATGCAGGTCCAGAAATTGCGGTTGCTTCAACAAAAGCATATATTGCACAAATGGCAGTCTTATCTATTATTGCATACGCACTTTCACATGATACGCTAAAAGATGCATTTAATTTATCGTATGAATTATCTTTAGTATCAAATGCTATGGAAAGCATTATTAGTCAAAAAGATGACATTCATATTTTTGCAAAAACATATTTGAAAGATGCTAAACATGCCTTCTTTATTGGTCGGGGATTAGATTATTTGGTTTCTTTAGAAGCTGCATTAAAACTAAAAGAAATTTCATATATTCAAACAGAAGGATTTGCTGCTGGAGAATTAAAACACGGTACGATTGCTCTAATTGAGCAAAATACACCTGTTTTTACAATCATCACACAAGACGAAACATCGTTAAATACAAGAGGAAATATTCAAGAAGTTAAAGCAAGAGGAGCTAAAACATGTACATTTGTCATGGGAAAATTAGCAACGAAAGATGACCAATTTATCTTACCGGATGTTTCAAAATATCTAAGTCCACTTTTATCTATTGTACCTAGTCAATTATTGGCATATTACGCTACTTTAGAATTAGGTTATGATGTTGATAAACCACGAAATTTAGCTAAAAGTGTTACTGTTGAGTAAATAAAAGACGAGAGCATGCTCTCGTCTTTTTAATGAGGTTATGATCTAATCTTTTAAAATTTCTTTAAGAGCAAGATAATAAGCTACAGTATAAATTATAATTTGAGTATCTGAAAAGAAATAAGTTAACGGATAAGTTTCCACATAATATAAAATAATTGGGAGTAGTGGGACTGTTAAGAAAATAAATTTAGAATATTTTTTCATGTCTATCTCCATCTAAAATAAGATTCTTCGTAATGATATTAAAAACAGAGTGCTCTATTTATCATTATAATTATGTTAGCGTTTTTTTATTAAGGAATAAATAATATTATTTAATATCCACCGATTGGACCATGTATAGCACTCCAAATGCAAAAAATGATAAGAATAAGTAATGGAAAATAATAGAGATATTTAGCAATTGTTTCTAGTTTGCCATTATCTGCATCTTTTTTGATTTTTATTAAAAAAATGAAACATAAGCTAGAAGTAAATAAATTAAAAAATAAAAAATACATAGTTTTCCTCCGAATATAATCTAAAATTTTTAAATTATCTCAATTATTTGATTTCACAAGTCTAATAGTTTAGAGAGTTACTCTATTTATTTGTCTTTATATAGATTTTTTAATGAGAAAAATACATATATAAAGAATATACAAATAATGAATATAGATTCAGGGAAATGTATAATATTCCAAATACAATAAATTATAGTAAGGAGTACAGTAACATAGCAAAGATATTGAATTAATTTTTCTAATTTTCCATTACCCGAGTCTTTTTTTATTCTACCTAAAAAGACAAAACATATTTGCGAAACAAAGATATGAAAATATAAAAAATACATAATCTATCTCCTAATTTCTAGGATAACAATGATAAGGTCACTCATTTAAAATATGAAATTTAAGAATAACAGAGTAAGGTATACATTGGAATCCCCTTCTTTCAAGTAAATCTGTTTTTATTATATTACTATTATAGTATGTGGATAATATAATGTCAATTTAAAAAACGTTTTCTATATTGTTATATCAATCGAATGTGATAATGTCTTAAAGTAATCGAATGACAAAATGTCCCAAAATGATAAACTAGAGATATGAAAAGGATAGAATTAACAGTGAATGAAATAAAAAAATATAACGTCATCAAAG
>NZ_SPPB01000072.1 GCF_004570605.1 Granulicatella sp. WM01
CACACAAAAGCGTTGGTTATTGAAGCATTTAATGGGGATATTTTCTTGAATATCGCTGACAACATTTATGCCACACGTTGTTTGTTAACACATGAAGAGCATTCAGCGGTGTTTGATTTGGGTGAGAATATAAAAAAAGAAAGACGCCAATACGTTCCACCACAATCACACCCGTGGAAACTGGCATCTTTCAAACGCTATCTCAAGAGTATTGGAAAAACTCTTGAAGAGTATCAAGACAACAAGCTTGCTTGATACTTTAATAGCATACATTATTTTGCCCTATAAGTGCAATGATTTTTTTGAAAATCATTGCACTTATAGTGGCCCACATTTTGGGACATTTTCATTTTCGATTGACATAGTTTTTTATAAAACTTTTTATTTTCTATGTATTTTTAAACACTATAATGGATTATCATAACCTAACTAATCGACACTATTACTTCAACTGCCAATCAATTTCGCTATCTCCCCATTCTATTAACTGCTGGTTGATTTGGCTAAATGGCTTACTTCCAAAAAATCCACGGTGTGCTGATAGTGGACTAGGGTGAGGTGCCATAATAACTTTATGATGTTTTTGATTGATTAACGCTGTTTTCTTTTGTGCAGGTCTTCCCCACAACACAAAAATCACAGGTTTTTCTCTCTCATTCAATACTTCAATTACTCTATCTGTAAATGTTTCCCAACCTCTATTTTGGTGACTATTCGCTTTTCCTTGTTCAACTGTTAAGACAGTATTCAATAATAAAACGCCTTGCTTTGCCCAGTTTGTCAAGTTACCCGAGGTTGGCATAGGTAAATTTAAATCTTGGTTTAGCTCTTTAAAAATATTTTGCAGTGAAGGAGGGAAAGACACTCCATCTTGAACAGAAAAACTAAGTCCGTGTGCTTGCTTAGGTCCATGATAAGGATCTTGACCTAAAATAACAACTTTAACATCATCATATTCCGTTAATTTTAACGCTGCAAATACGTGGTCTACTGCTGGAAAAACCACGCTTTGTTGTCGTCTTTGTGCTACAAAAGCACGAACTTGCTTAAAATACTCTTTTTCTTTTTCTTGCGCTAATACATCATGCCACGTTGTCATATCTTTCCCTCTTTCTATTCATTCAACCGAACTATTGTTCTTATCAAAATATAATCTGAATGCCACTAATTTTTAGAAAACTAACAAACCATCTACATGTATACCAAAAGATGACTACCATGGAATGTTGCTCTCCACTACTATCATCTTTCATATTCTGCCAATTCGTATAGATTGCCTAGTCCTTTAAGTATCTATTACAGAATTCTTTATATATTCCTACATTAAGCAACAACTGATCCATTTTCAGCTTCTTGATCTGCAAATACAACTCGCAAATCACCTGTTGCAGTTTCAGCCGATAAAATCATACCCTGACTAATTTGTCCACGTAATTTACGTGGTTTTAAATTAGCTACGATAATTACTTTTTTCCCAATAAATTCTTCTGGATTAGGATAATATTTAGCAATTCCAGACAAAATTTGTCTATGCCCACCTTTATCCCCTGCATCTAAACGGAATTGTAATAATTTATCTGCACCTTCTACTTTTTGACACTGAATAACTTCAGCAACTTTTAATTCTACTTTATCAAAATCTTCAAAGGCAATAGCGTCTTTTTCACTTGTCAACTCAATTGTTTCAGGATTCCATTCTTCAGCTTCCACAGGTGTATGTTTCGTTTTTGACATACTTTCTTTGATATAAGCTGTTTCTTCTTCCATATCTAAACGTGGGAAAATAGGCTCTCCTTTAGTGACAACTTTAGTATGTTGTGGAATAATGCCAAAATGGCGTACTGTGTCATATTGCATTAAAGCAGGCTTGTTGATATTTAATTGCTCTAACATTTTTGTTGGCGTATGCATCAAGAATGGTTTTAAAACAACGGCAATAATACGTAAACTTTCTGCTAGATAGTTCATTGTACGTGCCAACTCAGCATGTCTTGCTTCATCTTTAACGGCTAGCCAAGGGGTTGTTTCATCAATATATTTATTTGTACGGGATATAAATTTCCAAATAGACGTTAAAGCCACTGAAAATTGCATATTTTCCATTGCATCTTCCATCTCATCAATCATACGATTAGCACTGTCAATAAGATCTTTATCATACTCTGTTTCTGGAGTAGTAAACTCTGGAATGACACCATCACAATATTTATTAATCATGGCTACTGTACGATTTAATAGATTGCCTAAATCATTTGCTAAATCATAATTAATACGTTCTACAAATGATTCTGGTGTAAATATGCCGTCTGAACCGAATGGTACTTCACGTAATAAATAATATCTTAAAGCATCTAATCCATAACGATCTATCAATACATTAGGATCTACTACATTTCCCTTAGATTTAGACATTTTTCCGTCTTTCATTAATATCCAACCGTGAGCAAAAATTTTCTTTGGCAACGGTAAGTCAAGTGCCATTAAAAGAATTGGCCAATAAATTGTATGGAAACGGACGATTTCTTTTGCCATAAAATGAACATCAGCCGGCCAGTAACGCTTAAACAGACTATCATCATCACTACCGTAGCCTAAAGCTGTAATATAATTTGATAATGCATCTATCCAAACGTAAATAACATGTTTTGGATCATTTGGCACTTTTATTCCCCAATCAAATGATGTACGGGATACTGCCAAATCTTCAAGACCAGGTTTAATGAAATTGTTAATCATCTCATTCTTACGTGACTCTGGCTGAATAAAATCTGGGTGCTCTTCATAATATTGCAACAATCTATCTGCATATTTACTCATTCTAAAGAAATAAGATTCTTCTTTAACCAGTTGCACTTCATGTCCACTTGGTGCAATTCCTCCAATCATTTTTCCATTTTCATCACGAAATACTTCTTGTAGTTGAGATTCTGTGAAGTATTCTTCGTCTGATACAGAATACCAACCCTCATACTCTCCTAAATAAATATCGCCTTTATCAACTAATGTTTGGAAAATTTTTTGTACAGTTTCCTTATGTCTTGACTCCGTTGTGCGAATAAAATCATCATAAGAAATTTCCAATTTTTCCCATAACGCTTTGATGCTCTCAATAATCTCGTCTACAAATTCGATTTCACTAACACCTTTTTCATGAGCTTTTTGCTGAATTTTTTGCCCATGTTCATCTGTTCCTGTTAAAAAACGTGTGTCATATCCTTGTGCTTTTTTATAACGTATCATTGTATCAGAAGCAACGGTTGTATACGCATGCCCAATATGTAAGTTACCACTTGGATAGTAAATGGGTGTTGTCAAATAAAATGTTTTTTTGTTTTCTGTCACAAAAACTTACCTCCTTTTATCATGTCTTATACACCATTCTATTATAATACACATTATAAATAATTTCACTACATCATACAACAAAAATTGCCCTCCACTTAAATTCTTGATATGATAGTAGAGATATTACAACTAGATTACAATCATAACGAGGAATTTATCATGATTATTTTACAAACCCAACATTTATCTAAAGTATTTGGAACAGAAACGCTTTTCCAAAATATCTCTCTTCAAATCCAAGAACGCTCACGTATTGCTTTAGTAGGACGTAACGGAACGGGCAAATCTACTTTGCTTAAAATATTAGCCGGTATTGAAAGTAATGACAATGGAACAGTTTCAAAAATAAAGGATTTATCTATAGGGTATCTTGATCAACATTCTGCTGTCGATACAGCACATACGATTTGGGAAGAAATGTTGTCGGTTTTCTCCAAAACAATTACATTGCATCATTTAGTACAAGAGACAGCAGCACTATTAACACAAGAGCATATTTTAAACAATCCCAAGATATACGAACAAACACTAAACACTTATGATACATTACAACACGAACTTGAACAACAGGGTGGCTATCGCTACGAAGCTGATATTCGTTCGGTTTTACACGGCTTACGTTTTTTTGAACAGGACTATCATCGTTCAATATCTGAGTTATCTGGAGGACAAAAAACACGTTTAGCTTTGGCAAAACTCTTATTAGAAAAACATGACTTACTTATCTTAGACGAACCTACCAACCACTTGGATATTGACACATTAAGTTGGCTAGAAAACTATTTATCCAATTATAAAGGTGCTCTACTTATCGTATCTCACGATCGTTATTTTTTAGATAAAGTAGTTAATGAAGTCTATGAAATCAGTCAAAAAACAAGCCATTACTTTAAAGGGAATTATTCGTATTATTTAAACGAAAAAGAAGTTCGACTAGCAAGTGCATGGAAAGCCTACGATAAACAACAAGCTGAAATCGAAAAATTAGAAGATTTTGTGGCAAAGAATTTAGTTAGAGCCTCTACAACAAAACGTGCACAAAGTAGACGTAAACAATTAGAAAAAATGGTACGTCTTGAGAAACCTAAACAAGATGATAAATCCATGCATTTTCAATTTATGGCAGAAAAAGAAAGTGGTCAGGTCGTCCTACAAGCTGAAAACCTCTCCATTGGGTATGAAAATACAGTATTATCATCTCCTATTTCATTAGATATTCGTAAACAGCAAGCTGTTGCTTTAATCGGTCCAAATGGGATTGGAAAATCAACTTTACTGAAATCAATTTTAGGTCACGTCAGCTTACTTAATGGTGAAATTAAACTGGGTTCTAATGTGACGATTGGATATTACGATCAAGAACAAACCTTATTATCTCCACAAAAAGATGTCCTACATGAGTTATGGGATGACTATCCTTTAGTTAATGAAAAAGATATTCGGAGTACACTAGGAAGTTTCCTATTTAGCGGACACGATGTATTAAAACCCGTCCATACTCTTAGTGGTGGCGAAAGAGCACGTTTACTTCTGGCAAAACTAGCCATGAAGCATGACAATTTCTTAATTTTAGACGAACCTACCAATCACTTAGATTTAGACAGCAAGGAAATTTTAGAGGATACATTAATTCGTTTTGATGGCACATTACTTTTTATTTCTCACGATCGTTATTTTATCAACAGAATTGCAACTCATATTGTTGAACTATCCAAAACAGGAAGCACCTTATATATTGGTGACTACGATTATTATTTGGAGAAAAAAGCACAAGAGCATGGCATAACTCAACCAGAAAGCTCTGCTCAGACAACTACACAGGAAAGAGATTATATTAGCCAAAAAGAAACACAAAAACTTCGTCGTCAATTAGAACGTGCTATCCAACAATTAGAGGATAATATGGCACATTATGATAGTCAAATCGCTCAAATTGAAAACGAATTATCACAACCAGATGTGTATACTGATTTTGAAAAGTCACATAACCTTACACAGTCATTACACACTATTCGACAACACTACGACGAAGCAATGACACAATGGGAAAGCAAACACTTTGAATTAGATGAAATAAATGCATCATCTTCATGAAGCATTAGAAAAAACGACATGTTTCAAACGCCTAATCCAGTAATCTTAATGGGACTGAGAAAAAAGTTTTAAAAATAAAAAACAGCTTAGCATCAACGTCATCAGAAACGTTGATGCTAAGCTGTTTTCAAATTTTAATCGAAAGGCTAAAAATTTTAGTTTTTCCCAGTCCTATCACTAAATAAAAAATCTACAGAATTTTACAAAATCCCTAAACCCAAAAGGAAAATCTATATAATTAAAGCGATTTACTTGGTGTTAAAATTTACCCAGCCTTTTTATGCTACAAGCTAATCCGTATCGTCACTTAAAAGAAATGAATATATCCTTTAGCGTATCCAACCTGCCATGACACTGAAACTCAATACATTATTTAACATGTGCACCAATATGGCACACTCCAAAGACTTCGTCAACATATATGTTATCCCAAAAATCAATCCCATATATCCATACACAACAAATTCTGTCAACGTTGTTGCACCATGTGCAAGAGAAAATAATACAGTAGATAAAATTAAACCTACCCAAGCATATTCTTCAAACAGATACATTATCAACACTCTTCTAAAGAAAACTTCTTCTATAATTGGACCTACAATAACAATAGCAATGAACGCCCACCATACATTTGACATTCTGAACATTTGCTCAATGCTATCTTGATTTTTAAATGTTTCCTGAGGCAGTATATCTATTAAGAACGTCATGCCAAAACGACTTAAAAAGAATATTCCTATTGATAAACCAACTGTTTTCCAAGTCAATGTTTTCAAATTGAATAGTTCTATACGGTATCTATTTCCAATACGTATAAACAATGCTAATGCTCCTAATGAAACGATTATTAACAACAAAAACATATCTCGATTTCTCATACTTACACTTACAACGCTGGATAAAAATGCTACACCTACGTATGCTACAATCATTAATACGACAGGCCACAGTCTTTTTAAAATTTTCATACATATTGCTCCTCTTTTTGCTCTATTATATCATACTTTCAACAACTTCAACATTATAAGTACATTTATATTAAAAAACATTTTTCTACAAAATAATACCTGACTATCCGCCATTCATATAAATAAAGGATTATATGTTTAGGATTACACATTTTTTTACAAAGTAAAACAGTCCTCCCTTTCATACATACTCATATTGTAACATTAATGACAAGTAAACAAATAACCTATCCACATTCTATTCCCTAATACAATGACCAAAAATCGTATGAAATCTTTATCACTTTTAAGACATCAACATAAAAACGACAACCTTTTCTAGATTGTCGTTTTTTATCATTATTTCACTTCACGGTGTAATGTTTTTTTACGTAATTTTGGACAATATTTCATCACTTCAATACGTTCTGGATTGTTACGTTTATTTTTTGTTGTAATGTAATTACGTTCACCTGATTCTGTACATTCTAATGTAATGTTTACGCGCATTGTGTTCCCTCCAAACATTTCTATATTGAAGAAAAATCTTCAGACTGATAGATTATACCATTATTTGATTTAAAATTCTAGTCTTTTTTTCATTTCTTCGTTGCTTATCAATCGAATGTGATAATGTCTTAAAGTAATCGAATGACAAAATGTCCCAAAATGATAAACTAGAGATATGAAAAGGATAGAATTAACAGTGAATGAAATAAAAAAATATAACGTCATCAAAGCCGTTCATCATGGCAAAAAAACAAAACAACGTGCCTGTGTTGAATTAACATTATCATTAAGACAAATTAACCGACTACTTAACAATTATGTTCAATTGGGTAAGTCAGCTTTTTCTCATAAAAATAAAAAACGCTCGCCAAAGCATAGTCTACCTGAATCTACTAAAACTTTTATTGTAGAATTATACCAATCATTTACCAATTTAAAACCTAATGTTGTTCATTTTACTGAAATGTTAAAACAAGAACATGGCATCAATTTAACAGATACAACTGTTCGTACCATTCTCTATAACCATGGGATGATTTCTCCCAAAACACATCGGAAAACAGTAAAACGACTAAAACAACAGAAAAAAGTAGCACAACAGGTGAGACATGAATTGTCTATAAACTTACCCCGTTCTTGTGAGTTTCTAGCAGATAGTGACACTATCCA